>NZ_VOZH01000021.1:0-70020 GCF_013419875.1 Acinetobacter sp. YH12049
TAATGCAAGCATAATCAGTGTAAAACATTTTGCATGTGACTTGTTCCACTTTAGATATTTGTTTAAGATGAGATGTAACTCATTGAAATGTGTCATCATATTCGTCGTCAGAAAACAAGTATTATGCGATTATTTCAATGAGTTATCTTTTTTTGTCGTGTACAAAGCAAATCTATAGTGAAAAGAATAAAGAGTAAGTCTGTAAATAAAGTTGAGTGGTGTAAAACGGATAATTTAGATTATCCGTTTTTTGCATATGTAATGCATAAAAATCTATATATAGGGAATAAGTAGATTGTTTTTGTGTATTTTAATATGAAAAACAAACAATTAAATTCGTAGCCTTAGCTGTATTCAACAAAGCGTCTAAACACGCTGCAATTGCGATTTATGACTTTATTTCATATATTTAGCAGTATTGAATATAACTTTATGCTGGCTGTTATGAAAACTCAATTTAAGGCGTGGCTCAGTGCCGCGTTGCTTACCACTGGTGTTGCATTTTCAGCGTCTGCTCAGGCCGCTGATCGTGAATTTTTAAATGTTTCTTATGATGCAACGCGTGAATTTTATGACGAATTTAATAAGTCATTTGGTGCATATTGGAAAGAGCGTACCGGTAAAACGGTCGCATTTAAACAATCACATGGTGGTTCAGGCAAACAAGCCCGTTCTGTGGTTGACGGTTTAAAAGGTGATGTCGTGACTTTGGCCTTGGCCAATGACATCGAAGAAATTGTGAAGTCTGGTCAGATTCAGCCGGGTTGGCAAAAAGAGTTTCCACATAACTCAGCGCCATATACGTCAACGATTGTATTCATGGTGCGTAAGGGCAACCCGAAACATATTAAAGATTGGTCTGATTTAACCAAAACGGGTGTACAAATTATTACCCCGAACCCGAAAACTGGCGGTCTCCCACGTTGGGTTTACTTGTCAGCTTGGGGTTATGCTTTGAAACAGCCGGGTGGTAATGAAGCGAAAGCCAAAGATTTCGTGGGTAAGATGTACCATAACGTAAAAGTAATGGACTCTGCGGCACGTGCATCGATGACTACATTTGCAGAACGTGGTATTGGTGATGTGTTATTGACTTGGGAAAACGAAGCTTTAGTTACGCAAAAAACTTTGGGTAAAAACAAATTTGATATCGTGTATCCATCGATGTCGATTTTGACTGAGCCTTCAGTGGCGATCGTGGATAAAACTGTCGATAAAAATGGTAATAAATGGTTAGCTCAAGGCTATATCAATTATCTTTATTCTCCATTAGGTCAAGAAATGGCGGCTCGTCATTTCTATCGCCCACGTAATGCAGCAGTTTTAGCAAAATATAAATCACAGTTCCCGCCATTAAAAACATTTACTATTGATGAAGTGTTTGGTGGTTGGGCAAAAGCTCAACAAACACATTTTGTGAATGGTGCGATCTTCGATCAGATCTACAATAACAAGCGCTAATACATCGAAATCTAGGATTTGAGATGTTCAAAGACCTCCTTCGGGAGGTTTTTTAATGGATGGCAAAAAATAAAAACGGTTTTCTCTATGGAAAGTAATATTTCTGTACAAAAAGACGTTTGGAGCTTTGCTAAAACAAGGTAATAATGTGCAGTTACATTTTTAGCTGTGTTGAACGAACCCTTATGTCGCATATTTCTGTATTACTTCATGAAACTGTTGATGCTTTACTGGCAGATCGCAATACAGGAATTTTCGTAGATGGCACATTTGGGCGTGGCGGTCATACGCGTTTATTACTGTCTAAATTAGATGAAAATGCACGTGTTTATGCCTTTGATAAAGACCCGCAAGCATTGGCTGTTGCCGCAGAATTAGAACAAGAAGATGCGCGTTTTAAAATTATTCACGCCAGTTTTGCAGACTTAAAAGAAGAACTGCGTAGTCGAGGTATCGATTTGGTCGACGGTATTATGGCGGATTTAGGGGTATCATCTCCACAGTTAGACCAAGCAGAGCGTGGCTTTAGTTTTATGAAAGATGGCCCACTTGATATGCGTATGGACAACTCACAAGGCCCAACAGCCGCAGAGTGGTTGGTTGATATTGAAGAAGAAGATTTGGCCAATATTATTTTTAAATATGGTGAAGAACGTTATAGCCGCCGTATTGCCAAAGCGATTAAAGCGGCAGGGTATATTGAAACCACAGCTCAATTGGCCGAAATTGTGAAAGTTGCCCACCCAAAATGGGAAAAAAATAAACATGCAGCGACACGAACTTTCCAAGCAATTCGTATTGCTATTAACAAAGAACTCGACGATATTGATATCTTCTTACCTCAAGCGGTGGATATGCTGAAACCTGAAGGCACTCTTGCAGTAATCAGTTTCCACTCTTTAGAGGATCGTTTAATTAAACAATTTATTCAAAAAGAATCTACACTTGCAGAAGACACAGGTTGGGGTTTACCACAAAAACGCGAAGATACCCGCCGCTTAAAAAAAGTGTCACGAATTAAAGCAAGTGAAGAAGAAGTTAAAGCCAATCCGCGATCTCGTAGTGCTTGGCTTCGTGTGGCAGAGCGTTTAGCTTAAAAGGCAAAGAATGAAAACCGAAGCAATCGAAAAAAACTCTGATCAATCGCAGTCGAAGAAAATCATTACATATGGCATTTTATTGCTCTTGGTTTTTGTGAGTGCGATTATGGTGGTCTTTCAAGTCTTTGAATATCGCCAAGATTATCGTCAATTGAGTACCTATATGCGTGAAAGGGATGACCTCAACGCAGAATGGGGACGTTTGCTGATCGAACAACAAACTTTCGGTGCAACAGCCCAAATTGGGACACGTGCAGTTACCCAATTACGCATGTATTCGCCTCCTATTGCACAAACCGTTGTTATTTCATTGCCACAAACTCCAGAACAGAAAAAATAGGCTGCCGGTCACATGGTTGAAAAGAGAAACAAACAAACTCCGCGTAAGAAACAGCAGTCTGTTACTGGTCGTACAGCCATTTCGGTGGAGATGTGGCGCTATCACTTGATGTGGGCAGTGGTTTTGCTGTGCTTCATTGCATTGGTGGGGCGGGCTTTTTATGTACAAATCATTAATAAAGACTTTTTACAAAATAAAGCCAATGCTAAAATTTTAAGAACTGAAACCTTAAAAGCCATGCGCGGTGTCATCTATGACCGTCACGGTGTGCCTTTAGCGATTAGTACCCCGATCATGAAAATCGTGATCGATCCACGTGATTATTTTGACAATAAAAAACTCTTTGAAGAAACCACGGCTGAATTGGCTAAAGATCCAAACAATCGTAAATTAAAACGTCAATTACCTGATAAAAATCTAAGCTTAGATGAACTTGCCGATGCTGTCGGTATGGATCGTGCTGAACTGAAACGCAAAATGAATGAGCGTCCACGTTCACGTTATTTGGTTTTAAAGAAAGAAGTACCGCCGCAACAAGCTGAATTGATCATGAAACGTGACTTTCAGGGCGTATATACTGAGAAAAACTATAAGCGCTACTATCCACAGCCTCAGCCAAACTCACAAATTATTGGCTTAACCAATAGTGAGGGCATGGGTATTGAAGGCTTAGAAATGCAACTGAATGAACGTCTTTCAGGTGTTGATGGTGCGCAGCAAATTGTCCGTGATAAAAAGGGCAACCGTGTTAAAGACCCTGAGATTGTGAAAGAAGTCGAGTCGGGCGAAAATATCACGCTCAGTATCGATTCACGTTTGCAATACATCATGTACCGTGAGTTGACCGCCGCAGGGGTGGCCAATAATGCACGTTCTGCAACCGCGATTGCCGTGGATGTCAAAACGGGTGAAATTTTGGCGATGACCTCTTGGCCGTCGTACAACCCGAACGATAAAAAAGGCGTTTTAAATAAAGATGCCATGCGTAACCGTGGTGCGATTGACTCTTTTGAGCCAGGTTCAACCATGAAGCCAATGACCGTGGCAATGGCGTTGGAAAGCGGCAAATACACGGCAAATACAGTTGTAAATACCACACCGGGTTCAATGCGCGTTGGGAATCATACTATTCGAGATACGCATAACTATGGTCCTTTGACTTTGGGCGGCATTATTCAAAAATCGTCTAACGTTGGTGTGGCAAAAATCGCTTTATCTCTCCCTTATGAAACATTGCCGACCTTCTATCAACGTCTTGGCTTTGGTCAACGTTCAGCGGTGAAATTCCCCGGTGAAAGTGCTGGTCTGATTTTACCAAAGAGCAAATGGAATGTGTCAGAAGTAGCGACTATGGCTTATGGTTATGGTTTGAACGCTACAGTACTCCAACTGGCGGATGCTTATGCCATGATTGCCAATAAGGGCGTCAAAATGCCACTGAGCTTGTATAAGCTTGAGGAACAGCCGAAAGGTGAGCAGATTATTGACGCTAAAATTGCCGATCAAGTGCTTTTAATGATGGAAGCGGTGACTTTGCCAGGTGGTACGGCACGTCAAGCCAATATCCCGGGTTATCGCGTGGCGGGTAAAACTGGTACAGCACATAAATTACGTGCAGACCGTAAAGGCTATTCGACTTCAGAATATCGAGCACTCTTTGCCGGTGTTGCACCAGTGAGTGATCCACGTTTGGCCATGATTGTTGTAGTGGAAAACCCAACAGGTCAGTATTACGGTGGTCTGGTGGCTGCACCCGTTTTTGCTCGTGTAATGCAAGAATCTTTACGTTTAATGAACGTACCATTAGATAAACCTTTAGACACTCCTAAGATCCAGTAATAGGTGATGAATGAAAATTACGTTTCAAGATCTATATACCGTTGAACAGCCCGCTGAATGGATGTCGCAATCCTTTCAGGGCTTCAATCTGGATAGTCGCAAAGTTACAGCAGGGCAAATATTTATTGCCCTGACTTCGTTTTCGCAACCTGAAAAAACAGCACAATTTGCACGTGCAGCGTTAGAGAATGGCGCGTTGGCTGTCATTTCAGAAACTGATTTGGGTTTGGATCAAAGTGTCGTGATCGCGGATGTGCGTCAATTGATGGGGCAGTGGCAAAAGCAATATTTACAGGCGACTCAACCAGCTCAAGCTGCACGGATTTTGGCTGTGACGGGTACCAATGGTAAAACCACGATCTCACGCTTAATCGCTGAATTACTCATGCTGCAAGGCAAAAAATGTGCAGTGATGGGAACCACTGGAAACGGGATTTTACCGAATTTAGAAGCCTCATCTCACACTACTTTAGATGCGTTACATATGCAAAATGCATTGCATGCCTATGCGCTTGAGGGTGCAGAGTTTGCTGCCATAGAGGCAAGTTCGCACGGATTAGAACAAGGTCGATTAAATGGCTGTGCAATTGAAATTGCCGCATATAGCAATTTAAGTCGTGATCATTTGGATTATCATAAAACCCTTGAAGCCTATGCTGAAGCGAAATCACGTTTGTTTCAGTTTCCATCGCTCAAAGTTGCAGTCATCAATCTCGATGATGAACATGCAGAAGTGATGCTGAATGCTGCACGTCAAAATCCGGCTCAGCCTAAAATTTTGACTTATTCAACGCGTCAGGCTGCGGATTATCAAGTGACCGATATTCAATACAGCTTAACGGGCGCACAATTTAAATTGCGTACTGCTCAAGCTGAATTTGTGGTGCAAAGTCCATTATTGGGGCACTTCAATATTGAAAACATCGTGGCGAGCTTAATTTCAGCGGAGCAAGCAGGTTTTAACTTATCTGCCTTGATCGCAACTGCGCCCGAGTTAAAAGGTGCACCGGGTCGTATGCAAGTGATTCGTGATGATGAACGCCTGTTTGTGGTGGATTATGCACATACACCAGATGCTTTAGTTCAAGTGTTACAGACTTTAAAACGTCATGTATCGCAACAGCTATGGGCGGTGTTTGGCTGTGGTGGTGATCGTGACCGTGGTAAGCGTCCATTGATGACACAAGCGGCATTAAACCATGCAGATATTGCGTTGATTACCTCAGATAATCCACGTACTGAAAACCCAGAACAAATTTTTGCAGATATGAAGGCTGGTATTGATTTCACTGGAAAAACTGTCCATGAAATCCATGACCGCCGTGAAGCGATTAAATTCGCAGTCAACCATGCGCAAGCGGGTGATATTGTGGTGATTGCTGGTAAAGGCCATGAAAACTATCAAGAAATTGATGGAGTTCGACATTGGTTTGATGATGTGGTGGAAGTGAAATCGGCGATTGATTCACAGCATCACAACACTGACTCGGCTTATCCAGCGCAATAGGAAACAGATATGCATACTTCAACGACCAGTACGGTTCCGTTAGAACCTTGGACTGCCGAACAGTTGGTTCAAGCGACACAAGGGCACTGGCATAATAATCAAGCGCCGACAGGTCCTGTGAAACGAATTTTGACCGATTCACGTCATGCAGAGCAAGGAGATGCTTTTCTTGCCCTGAAAGGTGAACGCTTTGATGCGCATGATTTCCTTGCTCAAGTGGCTGAAAAGGGTTGTGAAATTGCCATTGTCAGTCATCCGGTCGATGTGGATATTTGTCAGTTGGTGGTTGCAGATACACGTTTAGCACTTGGACATTTAGGTGCATTTCGTCGTGCCCAAAACCCAGCCTTAAAAGTGATTGCCTTGACAGGAAGTAGTGGTAAAACCACAACCAAAGAGATGCTCGGGAGTATCCTTTCTCGTCTTGCACCAACATTAATTACGCGCGGTAATTTAAATAATGACCTTGGCGTACCGATGATGTTACTTGAGTTACGTCCAGAACATCAGTATGCCGTGATGGAGCTTGGTGCCAGTCATAAAGGTGAAATTGATTACACCTCAAATTTGGTACAGCCTCAGGTTGCCGGTATTTTAAATATTGGCACCGCTCATATGGGGGAGTTTGGTGGGCGTGATGGTATTTGTCGTGCCAAGTCTGAAATTTATGCACATATAGCGAAAACAGGAACTTCGATTGTCCCTGCGGCAGATGATTTTACAGATGCCATTCGTCAAGCGGTGCAAACTGAGCAAGTAATGAGTTTTGGTCAGGGCGGGGATGTTTTTGCGACTGAGACTGAACTTCAGGCTCAATCTTCACGATTTATCTTAAATACGCCACAAGGTTCGCGTCCTGTTCAACTGCCATTTGCGGGTGAACATAATGTGCAAAATGCCACTGCAGCCGCAGCTTTCGCATTATCGATTGGTGTGAGTTTAGATGATATCGTTGTGGGGCTTGAACATGCGACAGGTGCCAAAGGCCGTCTAAACTTTATTCAGCATAAAGATTATTTGTTTATTGATGATACTTACAATGCAAATCCAACCTCAATGCGTGCTGCTGCTGATGTACTTGCGCAGCAAGATGGCATCAAAGTCATGGTTATTGGGGATATTGGTGAGTTAGGTTCATCTGCTGCACAGCAGCACTACATGTTGGGACGTGACCTTGTGTCACATTCTGGTCTTCAATTTGTTGTTGCTGTGGGTGAGTTTTCACCTGCTGTGCAAGAAGGCGCGCGCAGTACCCAATATGGTAAAAAATTACAGGCCTTTCTATCTCAAGAACAGGCCTTACCGTTATTAATTAGTCTAGTCAAAACACATCAGCCTCAGTCCATGAGTTTCCTGTTTAAAGGTTCTCGTTATACCCACATGGAAACTTTGATGGCTGAATTGATGGAGAAACTTTAATGCTGTTATGGTTATTTGAGCAGCTTGCGGGTTATCACAGCTCGTTTCAGGTTGTTCGTTATTTAACGCTTCGTTCGCTACTCAGTGTCTTAACGGCATTGGCCATTGGTCTGTTACTTGGACCTGTGATGATTCGCAAATTGCAAGCTCTCAAATATGGTCAGGCAGTCAGTTCATTTGCACCTGAAAATCATGCCAAAAAAATGGGCACACCAACTATGGGTGGTGTGTTGATTTTACTGTCTATTGGGATTTCAACCTTACTTTGGGCCGATCTTTCAAACCCTTATGTATGGATTGTACTTGGGGTGATGGTGATCTTTGGTGCTGTTGGCTGGGCCGATGACTGGATTAAAATCCGTTATAAAGACAATGCCGGTCTACCTGCGAAGAAGAAATTCTTTTGGACTTCTGTAGCATCGTTAGGCGCCGGTATTGCGCTCTATGTGATTGCGACACAGCAAGCAAACCCAGTACATACCTCAAATATGTTGGATCTGCTGATTCCATTCTTTAAAGAAATTAGCATTCCGTTATCCATTATTCCACTCGGTATTGGCTTTATTGTCTTTACTTATTTGGTGATTAACGGCGCATCTAATGCTGTGAACTTAACCGATGGTTTGGATGGTTTGGCGATTATGCCAATCGTTCTGGTTGCCGCAGGTTTAGGTGTATTTGCTTATCTGGCTGGTGATGTTCGTTTTGCCGATTATTTACATATCCCTTATGTGAAATACGCATCTGAACTTGTCGTGATCTGTGCGGCAATGATCGGTGCTGGTTTGGCATTCTTATGGTTTAACGCGCATCCAGCTCAAGTGTTTATGGGTGATGTCGGTGCCTTATCTCTAGGTGCGATGCTCGGTACGATCGCAGTCATGGTTCGTCAAGAAATTGTTTTTGCCATTATGGGCGGTGTCTTTGTGGTTGAAGCTATTTCTGTTTTCTTGCAAATTGGCTCACTGCGTATGCGGAACAAGCGTGTATTCTTAATGGCACCGCTGCACCATCACTATGAGAAAAAAGGATGGCGTGAAACTCAGGTGGTGATTCGTTTTTGGATTATCACAATTATGCTGGTAGTTTTGGGTCTAATGACTTTAAAATTACGTTAAGCAAATAAATAAACGAAACCGGCATTTGCTCCCACAGATGCCGGTTTTTTTATTTCAAAATCTAGTGGAGTAAATGATGAACCTGTTGATGTGTCCTGTATGCCGTGAAGCATTGAAACTCACAGAGCGGACATGGCGCTGTGAAAATAATCATAGCTATGATGTTGCAAAACAAGGCTATGTCAATTTACATGTGGTTCAGCATAAACACAGTAAAAACCCGGGTGATACGCCTGAATCTGTACAGGCGCGTCGAGCATTTTTAAGTGCAGGTCACTATGCACCTTTGCAACAGGCAGTAGTGGCTTTGATTCAAAAATTAAGGGTTGAAAACTTGTT
Source organism: Acinetobacter sp. YH12049 (assembly GCF_013419875.1). Lineage (NCBI taxonomy): Bacteria > Pseudomonadati > Pseudomonadota > Gammaproteobacteria > Moraxellales > Moraxellaceae > Acinetobacter > Acinetobacter sp. YH12049. Next base: position 9,124 of record NZ_VOZH01000021.1, read on the forward strand.
GGATATTGGCTGTGGTGAAGGCTATTACACCAATGCGATGCAAGCTGAAGTATTACAGTGTGTGGGTGTCGATATCGCTAAAAATGCAGTACAAGTGGCCGCTAAACTGAATAAAGAGGTGACTTGGGTGGTTGGGACAGGGGCAACCTTACCTGTATTAGATCATTCGATTGACTTGTGTACGAGTTTATTTAGTCCTATTCCTCAAGAAGAAATCCTTCGTGTGTTAAAGCCTGAAGGGCACTTGATGGTGGTCACACCTGCGCCAGAGCATCTTTATGCAATGCGTGAAGCCCTGTTTGAAGAAGTAAAACTACATGAACCGCATAAATTTGTGGAACAACTGGCGAATGATTTTGAATTGGAAAGTGAACAAGTGGTTCAAGCGAAAATGTCACTTTCTCAGCAGGATCTCAAAAACTTAATTGCAATGACGCCTTATGCCTATAAAGTGAAAGCTGAGCGTCGAGAAGCTCTAGAAAAAAATGAACAATTTGAGTTGCAAGCGCAGTATCAAATTTATCTCTTTAAAAAGAAATAATGCATTGGAAGTGATAAAAAAGCCCTCGTTTGAGGGCTTTTTTTATGCAGTATTTACTGAACTTGATCGATGAGATGATCAAGTGCGTCCGTTTTATGCTCTGCACCTTGTGGTTTAGGCTGCATTGGCGGAGGCGCAGTTCGAGTCGGTGCAAGATTGGTTTCAGTAGACCCAGGAAGGTCGTCAAAATCATTTTGCGAAGCCTGAGGCTTCGGTGCAACAGGAGCAGGACGATACAGCGGTTGAGCCATTGGTGGCGTTGCTGCACGATCTTGTTCAGGTTGACCTTGAGTCGCTTTAGCCGAATTACGGTTGATTGGATTCTTGGCATGGGTGTCTAAACGCACCCAAGCTTCAGGTGTGCCTTTAAGTGATTTCGCCATAAAATCTGACCAAATAGGCAATGCTGCAACACCACCATATTCACGGCGACCTAAAGTAGAGGGTTGGTCAAAACCGACCCAAGCCACAGTGACCAATTTTCCATTAAATCCAGCAAACCACGCGTCTTTTGCATCATTGGTTGTACCGGTTTTACCGCCTAAATCACCGCGACCAATTTTTAAAGCCGCTCGACCTGTACCATGTTGGATCACGTCACGCAAGATGTTCGCCATATCAAAGGCCGAACTCGACTTTAAAATTCGCTGAGCTTGCTTATAGTTTGCTGCTTCAGTATCGGAAATTTTCGATTCAGCAGGTTTATTATCCTGATTAGTGACTTCAATCACTTCATCATCCGGCGTGGTCGGATCTGCTGATTCAACTTCGTCTTTTTGATTGATACATTGAATACATGCATATTCAGGATTGGCTTGATAAATCACTTTGCCATAAGCATCTTCAATACGGCTAATAAAGTGCGGTTGAATACGATATCCACCGTTGGCAAATGTCGCATAACCTGTCGCCATTTGAATCGGCAACACCTGTGGGGTACCTAAAGCAATGGTGTAGTTACGTGGAATTTGGTTTTCTTGTAAGCCAAAATCCATAAATAATTGGCGAGTACGTTCAATTCCGACGACTTGTAATAAGCGTACTGAAACTGTGTTACGTGATAAATAGAGGGCACGGCGTAGAGGTATCATCCCTAAATAGCGACCGTCAGAGTTTTTAGGCGTCCACTTGCCAATCGTAATTGGATTGTCATTGACCATGGAATACGGAGTCATGCCACGTTCAAGTGCTAAAGCATAAACAAAGGGTTTAATGGTTGAACCCGGCTGACGCCAGCCTTGTAGAGCACGGTTAAATTTAGATTGATAAAAATTATAACCACCCACAATGGCTTCAATACCACCATTGTTGGGATTAAGGGCAATCAATTGACCTTGCGCTTTTGGAATTTGCACTAAAGCCCATGAGCTTTTATCCGCATTCGGACGTAGGCGAATAATATCTTTAACTTTTACAATTTGAGAGGCTTTGCTAGGCGCATTGCCTACACTATTGGCATTGCGATAGGGACGTGCCCAAGATAAACCTGACCATGGAACTGTCACACTACTGCCGTCTTGCATCAACACTTCGATACTGGTGTTGTTGACTTTGGTTACTTCGGCAGGATAGGTGTTGGCATATGGAATAAAGTTTTTTAAGGGTTCATCATGTGCTTCTGCACCACGCCAACCATGTCGTCTATCGTAAGCTTCGAGACCCTCTTGTACAGCCTGCTCAGCATAGGCTTGGCGTTGGCTGTTGATGGTGGTGTAGACTTTATAGCCAGAATCAGTCGCTTGTTCGCCAAACTTTTCTACGAGCTCAGAGCGAACCATTTCCCCGACGTAGGGGAATTTGTTGCTGACCCCGCGGTCAGGCATATCGAGATTAATCGGTTCAGCAATCGCTTTTTGATATTCAGATTGATTGATATACCCCAATTGCAACATACGGCCTAAAATCCAATTACGACGCTCTAAAGCACGTTTTGGGTTGGCTACAGGATTATATTTTGAAGGTGCTTTAGGTAAGCCTGAAATCATTGCCATTTGAGCCAAACTTAAATCTTGCAGGCTCTTGTTATAATAAATTTTTGCAGCTGCAGCGATCCCGTAAGCATTTTTTCCTAAAAAGATTTTGTTGACATACAGCGTTAAAATTTCTTCTTTACTTAGATTTTGTTCAATTTTTCGAGCAAGGAAAACTTCGGTCAGTTTACGTTTTAAAGTACGCTCTGGAGTCAGATAATAGTTTTTTGCAACCTGCATGGTAATGGTTGAACCACCGGTTTGCACATCGGAACCGGTAATACTTTCACTGACGGCACGCCCCAATCCTTTGAAACTAATGCCGCTGTGTTCAAAAAACGAAGAATCTTCCGCAGCTAAAAAGCCATGAATGAAATGAGACGGGATTTGGTCGTACTCTACAGGGACCGAAAGTTTGCCACCATATTCTGCAATCAGCTCATTATCAGCACTATAAACCTGTAATGGTTTTAATAATGGAGCCTTTTTTAAGATGGACATTTCAGGCAAAGACGGGGCAATATAGAGATACATGCCATAGAAACCCATTGGAATTGCGACCAAAATAATAATAATGGCCAAAAAAAATGGATGAACAAGGCCTGAACAAGATAGCTTTTTCATAACAAGTAAGTTTTAATAAGAGCTAATGGCAAACTAATTGGTGGTCAGTATATCCTTTCGATATACGGATTGTTAGATGAGTTATTGTATCTGTATAAAATTATAGACCAATGCTAATTAGTGGGTTAATTTTTTTGGGGATAAAAAAATAATAGGAATTATATTGTGCTCAGGTTATATCGTAAGCCAAATAAGGGGTTAATAGGAGTAGATATTAGTTCGACTTCTGTTAAGGTTTTGGAACTTTCTGTAAAAAGTGGACGGTATTGGGTAGAAAGCTATGCTTTGGTCCCGTTACCAGAAGGAAGTGTTGTTGAAAAGAACATATTGAATCCGGAAGCTGTCGGTGACTGTTTAGAGCGCGCAATTAATTTGGCCAATACACAGACGACCAATGCAGCTTTGGCGGTTCCAACGTCGATGGTGATTACAAAAATCATCGAAATGGACGCAGATATGAACGATGATGAACGTGAAATTCAGATTCGTGATGATGCTGAGCAATATATTCCTTTCCCATTGGATGAAGCGAGCCTTGATTTTGAGGTCTTGCCGGATCGCCTATCCAATCCAAATCGTGTCAATGTTTTGCTTGTCGCTACACGTATTGAAAATGTCGAAGCGCGTGCGGAAGTTATTCAGCTTGCGGGTCTGACACCAAAAATTGGCGATGTAGAAAGCTTTGCAATTGAAAATGCATTTAAAGTTTTCTCAGATACTTTGCCAATGGGTGTAAATACCGTGGGTATTTTAGATATTGGTCATAGTATGACGACCTTATCTGTTATGCAGAATAACAAAGTGATTTATACCCGTGAGCAAGTGTTTGGTGGCAAACAATTGACACAGGAAATTCAAAATCGCTATGCATTGTCTTTCGAAGAAGCGGGTCGTGCGAAAAAAACACGTGCCTTGCCAGATGATTATGATGTTGAAGTCTTAGAACCCTTCTTAGAAGCAGTCGTTCAACAAGCAGCGCGTTCTTTACAGTTCTTCTTCTCATCTTCACAGTTCAACGAAATTGACCATATTTTATTGGCAGGGGGGAATGCCAATATTCCGGGGCTTGCAAAACTACTTCAACAAAAATTGGGTTACCGCGTCACGATTGCCAATCCATTCTTACAAATGGGTTTTTCACCTCAAATTGATATTAAAAAAATTGAAAATGATGCCTCATCACTCATGGTGGCATGCGGTCTAGCATTGAGGAGTTTTGATTAATGGCAAAAATTAACTTGCTCCCTTGGCGTGATGAGCTAAGAGAGAAACGAAAAAAAGAATTTATTGCACTTTGTATTGGGGCTTTCTTAATTGGGGTAATTGGGGTTGGTTTAACATGGTTGTACTTTGATCACAAATTAAAAGATCAAGAACAAGCGAACCAATTGATTATCAGTCATAACCAAAATTTAGATGTTCAATTAAAGTCTTTAGATGGTTTGCAAGAACAACGTAATGCCATTATTGAACGCATGAAGCTGATTCAAGGCTTACAAGGTCAACGTCCAATCGCAGTACATCTTGTAGATGAATTGGTTCGTGTGACACCTGCCAATATGTACATCACAAAATTTGAGCGTAATGGCGACAAATTTATGATCGAAGGGCGTGCGGAAAGTCCAAATACTGTTGCAGATTTACTGCGTAATTTGGAAGCATCACCTTGGTATCGTAATGCCTTCATGAGCTCATTCCTTGTGGCTGAAGAGAAAAAAGACAAAGCGCCGACGTCAGTGGTTCCTCGCGTAGAAGAATCTTATGGTGCATTTACTGTGACTGCTGATTTGGAGCAAATTGCGCAGCCGACCATTAATGATCCAGCAGCAAATGCAGGACAGTCAGCTTCATCGGCGCAAACATCTAACGCACAAACTGCAGCAACACCAACTCCGGAGGCTGCAAAATGAGTCGTGATGAATTTGAACAATTGAATCAAGATGCTGTTGTCATTCCGAAAAAGAAAATGACTTTTGATAAGTTTGTACAGCAGTTCAATACCTTAGATCCGAATAACTATGGTAGTTGGCCAATTTCAGTCAAAATTACCTGCTGGATTTTTATCATTATCCTTGTGGCAATTTTGGGCTATTTCTTGGCGATTAAAGGCAAGATTGAAGCTATTTCAAGTGCCAATGCACAAGAACAAAATTTGTTGAATGAGTTTCGTGAGAAAGATTCGAAACTGCGTAATTTGCAACAATATCAGTTGCAGTTGCAGGATATGGAAGCACGTTTTAATCAACAATTAGAACAATTGCCGAAAGAAACTGAAATTCCAGGTTTGGTTGAAGATATCAACTTAACTGGTGTGAATTCTGGACTGAAATTTAAAATTATTCGTCTTGAGCCTGAAGTGAAGCAAGAGTTCTTTACGGAACAGCCAATTCGTATTGAAGCAACGGGTGATTACCATGCCTTTGGTTCATTTGTTAGTGGCATTGCCGGGCTTTCACGGATTGTGACTTTGCATAATTTAACGATTACAGCAACTGAAAATAAAGAAAAGAACTCAGATATTCCAAAAATTGATTATGTCATTTCTGCGAAAACATATCGTTACGAAGGAAATACTGAAAGTGCTGCGAAAGCTGCAGATTCAGCAAGCACACAGGAGGCTCCAAAATGAAAATGAATAAATTGGCACTTTCTGTGATGGTTGGATTTGTATTAGCAGGTTGTGAATCACGTATTGATGTGGTCAATCAAGAGATGGCAAATATACGCAATCAAGCGCCATTAGCGATTGAGCCTGCGCCAGATTTTGTACCTGTCGAAACTTTTAATTATGCGGCGCACTCTTTAAAAAGTCCGTTCTTGCCAAGTTCATTGGCAGCAGAACTTAAAATCATGGCAGGTAAGCGTGTTTATCCAAACTTGAGTCGTCAGCCTCAACCTTTGGAAAGTTATGCACTCGAAACCCTGAATATGAAGGGGAGTATGCGTAACCAATCTGGGCAAATTTTAGCCTTGATTCAGACGCCGGATGGTGAAGTTGAGCGTATTCAACGTGGAAGTTATATGGGGCTCAATCATGGTCGAGTGGTAAATATTACACCGACGCAAATTGATTTGATTGAGATTATTCCGGATGGGCGAGAAGGATATGTAGAGCGTCCTAGAAGTCTCATATTAATTGGACCAGCACCTTAAGCTTAAAGGAATAAAAATGAAGAATAGTGTACAAGATTTTATTTTTGGGGATGGCAATACAATGAATCATGTGTTTCGTCAGTTTTCGATGGGGGCTGTTGCAATGGCGATGATGCAAGTTGCCAATGCTCAGGTGAGTGTAACCAATGTGGTACCAATGCAAATTCCAGGTCAAGGGACTGAAATTCGCGTGATGTTTAATGGCTTACCGCCGCAACCACAAGCTTATCAACTCGATCAACCATCACGACTGGTCTTAGATTTTGATAAAGCACAGCAAAATTTAAAACAAAGTTCAATTCCTGTTGCAACGGCTGAAGCAAGCACTGTGGATGTGAGTTCGGATGCACAACGTGCGCGCTTAACTGTGAATTTAGCCAATGCGGGTGCATTTACCACGCGTGTTGAAGGTAATACCTTCATTCTAAAAATTAATTCTGCACAAGCTGCAAGTTATGTACAGCCTACAGCACAACGTCAGCAACAGGGCATCTCAAATATTGGTTTCCATCGTGGTTCTAATGGTGAGGGTCAAGTTGTTGTAGATTTACTGGGTGGAAACACCCCTGTTGATGTTCAGCAACAAGGCAGTAAAGTGGTGATCCGTACTTTAGGTAATAAAGTACCTGCACATTTGACTCGCCGTTTAAATGTCAATGATTTTGCAACGCCAGTTGCAACGGTGGACGCACATAATGATGGAGGTAATGGGGTAATTACCATTCAGTCGACGGGTAGCTATGAATATATGGCGTATCAAACCGATAATAAATTAACGGTGAGTTTGAAACGTCCGGAAGATAAGAATCCATTACGTCCTAAGGCTGCCAATCATTATACTGGTAAGAAAATTTCATTAGACTTCCAAGACATTGAAGTACGTCGTGTGCTGCAACTTTTGGCTGATTTCACTGAAATCAATATGGTTGCTGCTGATACAGTACAAGGGAATATTACACTTCGTTTGAAAGATGTGCCTTGGGATCAAGCACTAGATATCGTATTGAAAACCAAGAATTTAGATAAACGCCGTAACGGTAATGTGATTTGGATTGCGCCTGTTTCTGAGTTGATTAAAGCGGAAGAAGAAGAAGCGAAAGCCTTACGTCAAAGTATGAAGTTGGCACCCATTCAAACAGAATATCTTACTTTAAGTTATGCTAAGGCAGCTGATATTGAGAAACTGATTACCCAGTCTAAAACAGCAGGCAACACTGGATCGTCTAATAGTAATAATGCTGATGATGATCGGGGTAATTTGTTAAGTCCACGTGGAACGATTTCTGCAGATACGCGAACAAATACACTGATTATCAATGATACCGCGCAAAATATTGATCAAATTCGAAAAATGGTGGATTTGCTTGATGTATCAGTCAAGCAAGTCATGGTCGAAGCACGTATTGTAAAAGCATCTACCGACTTTACCAAAGAAATGGGTGTGAAATGGGGTCTCTTATCTCAAGGGATTAACCAAAATGACCATTTATTGGTGGGTGGGAGTGATACCACACTTTGGGATTTAAAAACTCCGGATGATGATGGGAAATATACCATTCAACGTCCAAGTAACTTAAACGTGGACTTAGGTGTGACCACTGCAGGTGCAAGTCGAATTGCTTTTGGTTTGATTAGTCTTTCTGACTTTATGTTGGATTTAGAGCTTTCTGCTTTACAAGCAGATGGTTATGGTGAAGTCATTTCAACACCAAAAGTACTGACTGCTGATAAACAACAGGCCAAAGTGGCTTCAGGTCAAGAAATTCCGTATCAAACCACAACGGGTACTGGTTCAAATGCGACTTCTTCTACCGAGTTTAAAGAAGCTTTATTAAGTCTGGATGTCACACCGAGCATCACTCCAGATGGTAAAGTGCAAATGAAGCTGAATATTAAGAGCGACTCACCAGCAGGGTATGCCAATAATGGTGAAATTATCCTGAATAAAAATGAAATTAATACCGATGTACTAGTCAATAATGGTGAAACTGTTGTACTCGGTGGTATTTTTAATCAGGAAACACAAAGTAAGCAAACTAAAGTACCATTCTTAGGGGATATTCCTTATGTGGGTCGCTTATTCCGTAAGGATATGAAAAGCGATGCAAAAAATGAGTTGCTGATTTTTGTTACTCCGCGAATTGTTAATGACAGTGTTACCAGAAATCATTAATATATTTTCAATTTAACAAAAGAAATAGGTGACTCCTTGCCAAGCAAAGAGTTTGAAACCCTACCAAATATCTATTTGGTAGGGCCAATGGGGGCAGGAAAAACAACCGTAGGGCGACATTTAGCAGAATTGTTAGGACGTGAATTTCTAGACAGTGATCATGAAATAGAGCGTAAAACAGGTGCGACTATTCCTTGGATTTTTGAAAAAGAAGGGGAAAAAGGCTTTAGAAGTCGTGAAACGAATGTCATTGATGAGTTAACTGCAAAAAAACAACTGGTCTTGGCGACTGGTGGTGGTGCAGTGACTCAGCCCCCAAATCGTGAATTTTTAAAACAACGTGGTATTGTTGTTTATCTATATACTCCGGTGGAAATTCAGTTACAACGAACCTACCGCGACAAAAATCGTCCACTGCTTCAAGTGGAAAATCCAGAGCAAAAGCTACGAGATTTATTGGCTGCCCGTGATCCTCTTTATCGTGAAGTCGCGCACTATATTATTGAAACCAATCAAGGTGCCGCGCGAGATCTTGCGCAAAAAATTTTTAATTTAATTGTTTCACAAAATATATCTCGTTAGAAAAAGGTTAAATTCATGCAAACCTTACATGTTGAACTTGGTGATCGTCGCTACCCTATTTTTATTGGAAGTGACCTTAATCCACAAACTATACTTGAGCCTTATATTCAGGGTAAACAAGTGATGATTGTCTCTAATACCACAGTTGCTCCGCTCTATTTAAAACATTATGTAGATGCAATTGAGGCATTAGGGAAAACTGTTGCAACATGTATTTTGCCTGATGGTGAAAAGTATAAAAATTTAGAGCATTTGAATTTAATTTTTGATGCCTTGCTCGAAGCAGGTTTTAACCGCGATTGTACGGTTTTGGCATTAGGTGGGGGTGTCATTGGGGATATGACCGGATTTGCCTCTGCATGCTATCAACGTGGTGTATATTTTATTCAAGTGCCGACGACTTTACTTTCTCAAGTGGATTCAAGTGTCGGTGGAAAAACGGGGATAAACCATCCATTAGGTAAAAACATGATTGGTGCCTTCCAACAACCCCAAGTGGTTCTTGCGGATATGGCGCAATTAAAAACTTTGCCGGCACGTGAACTTTCTGCAGGTTTGGCCGAAGTGATCAAATATGCATTGTTAGGTGATGTTGAATTCTTAACTTGGCTTGAACAGCATATGGATGCTTTAGTTGCAGGTGATGCAACCTTGTTGGCTGAAGCGGTTTATCGTTCATGTGCCCATAAAGCGCGTATTGTGGCCAATGATGAAAAAGAACAAGGCGAACGTGCGTTATTAAACCTGGGTCATACCTTTGGTCATGCGATTGAATCGTACTTGGGATATGGTGAATGGTTACATGGTGAAGCCGTTGCAACAGGTATGGTGATGGCGGCAGATTTGTCCCACCGTATGGGCTGGATCACTGCTGAAGATTTAGAACGTACAAAAAAAATCATTTTACGTGCACAATTACCGATAGTTTGCCCTAAAATTCCGCTAGAGGAATTTTTGGCGTATATGTCCCATGATAAAAAAGTATTGAATGGGCAATTACGACTTATTTTACTGAAATCATTAGGTCAGGCCATCATCACCAAAGAGTTTGATGTTGAGTTAATGAAACAGGCAATTTTGGCAAATCAGGCAGAGTAGGTACATCATGGCAGCGCGGCAGTCTCAATGGCAAAAAGTTCATCACTATGCATGGTTGGTGGGTGGAGCTGTGTGTCTGTTCGCTGCATTGGTTTTCTGGGCGATTACAGATACCAAAGAATTGGTTGAAGTTGAAAAGCAAGCTGAAACCGAAGTGGATTTGCAAATTCAGCCAGAGAAAGTGGCAGCAATGTCCCATCTTGGTGCATTAAATGAAGAAGTACGTCCACTTGATATGACGACCCGTGTGGTTGCTACAGCTCAACATGAGCCAGAATTTCGCGGCACTAAATTTATCAATGATTCTGCCAAACTTTATGGTGTTGAATTATTTCGGGTTTCTGAGGAAGATATTTTAAAAAGTTTCTTACGCAAGCAGCCTGAGCGTCATAAATTTATTTATCTACGTCTTTCAGGTGAAGACCATCCTGAGCAATACGTCATTTTAACTGGACCATATTCGTCGCAAAATGATGCCAAAGCTGCAATGTCGAGCCTCAACATCGCTTTGCCTGCTTCAATCAAACCTGAAGTTGTGGAATTTAAACAATATCAAGCATATGTGAATGATTTAGGCACGGAAGAAATGTCGTCGAGTCAAAAGTTATATACTGTTAAATTAAAGTCTGTACCTTTACCGAAAATTGATGAAGCGCAAATTGCCGCACGAAAAGCGGCGGCTGCAGCGACGGTAACAACACCCACTAATGCAACGACAAGTACTACGGTGACTCGTCGTGATGCTGAAGGAAATGTGATTGATGTGCAAAAATCACAAAGTAGTGTAGATGCACCACGTCCAAAACCTGCACCGGTAGAGCAAGAAGTAACCGATCCATTTAATTAGTTCTAAAATAGCGCAAGACGTCTTAGGAAAAGCTTAAACTGCACAGAAAAAGTGCATAAAATAAAAAAAGAACAATTTGAATTATTTGTTATAACTAAAAAATGCTTGTAATCAGCCATCTTAGGAGAAAATGCATCAAGTTGGCATATAAATTGCTTAATTGGTGCGTAAATTGAACTTTTCTCCCTGTTTTGGCGCGAAAATGATTCGATAAAAGTGCGAAGTCATTAATCCAGTCGTTATCCCTGATCTGAACTGCAAAAGCAGAAAATTTGACTTTTATTCATGCATCTAAGATGAATTCGGTTTATCTTAAGGGTGTGAATAAGAAATAATTTTGCTCGACAGAACAATTCATGTGAGTAAGTTAAGACGAATCGCAACAAGAAATTAGTTTGTTAAGTGCTCGAAAGAGCTGTAAAGAAAAGAAGGGTACGCTATGCACATGCCATCGCCTAATACTGTAGCTCCCGCTCAAGGTTTATACCAACCGGATGAGTTTAAAGATAACTGTGGTTTCGGTTTAATCGCCCATATGCAGGGTGATGCAAGCCATGATCTCGTCAAAACCGCCATGCATAGTTTAAGTTGTATGACCCACCGTGGTGGTATTGCCGCAGATGGCAAAACCGGTGACGGCTGCGGTCTGCTCCTTGCTATGCCAAAAGAATTTTTCCGTGAAGAAGCGAAAAAACTCAGTGACATTACATTGAGTGAAATCTTTGCTGTGGGTACGGTATTTCTAAATCTAGACCCTGCATTAGCCGCACATGCAAAACAAATTTTAACCAAAGAAATCGAAGACGAAGGCTGTAAAGTCATCGCTTGGCGTGTTGTGCCAACCAATAACGATGCGTTGGGTTCAATCGCGATGCAGTCATTGCCAGCCTTTGAACAAATTATCGTGAATTGCCCAATGGGTGTTTCAGAGGTTGAATTCAACCGTAAGTTGGTGATGGCACGTCGTCGTGCAGAACAACAGCTGACTGCTGACCCATACTTCTATGTAACTACTTTATGCTCAACTGTGATCAGCTATAAAGGTTTGATGATGCCAGCAGCGATTGCTGACTTCTATACCGATCTTGCTGATGAGCGTTTAAAGTCACACATCGTGGTATTCCATCAGCGTTTCTCAACCAATACCTTACCGCGTTGGCCTTTGGCACAGCCGTTCCGTTACTTGGCGCACAATGGTGAAATTAACACCATTACCGCAAACCGTAACTGGGCGATGGCGCGTACACCAAAATTTGAAAACCCATTATTGCCAGGTTTAACTGAGCTGAACCCAATTGTAAACCGTACAGGCTCGGACTCTTCAAGTTTAGACAATATGCTGGAAATACTTGTCGGTGGCGGTATGGACTTGTTCCGTGCGCTGCGCATGTTGGTTCCACCTGCTTGGCAAAACGTTGAAACTTTAGATGCGGATTTACGTGCATTCTATGAATTCAACTCGAAGCATATGGAAGCTTGGGATGGTCCAGCAGGTCTGGTAATTCAAGATGGTCGTCATGCGATTTGTATGCTTGACCGTAATGGTTTACGTCCAGCACGTTGGGTGATTACCAAAAATGGTTACATCACCTTGGCATCAGAAATTGGTGTTTGGGGTTATGAACCTGAAGACGTTGTGTCTAAAGGCCGTGTAGGTCCGGGTCAAATTTTGGTGATTGATACCTTTACTGGCAAAATGCTCGATACTCAAGATGTGAGTAATCACCTTAAGCGTATGCGTCCATACCGTCAGTGGCTACGTGAAAACTCAGTACGTGTACAAGGCAGTCCAGAGCTGGAAGAATATTTATGTGAACAAGGTTTGAAAGGCGATGACCTGAAAGCTTCACAAAAAATGTTCATGGTTACCTTTGAAGAGCGTGACCAATTGCTACGTCCAATCGCTGAAAGCGGTCAGGAAGCCGTGGGCTCAATGGGTGACGATACGCCAATGGCAGTATTGTCTCGTCAAGTGCGCCATGTGTCTGACTACTTCCGTCAGCAGTTCGCTCAGGTTACGAATCCGCCAATCGATCCATTACGTGAATCGATCGTAATGTCGTTAGAGACATGTCTCGGCCGTGAACAAAATGTATTTGAACAAGGTCCAGAGCATGCAGATCGTCTGATCATTTCAAGCCCAGTACTGTCAAATTCGAAAATGCATCAAATTCGTACCCTTGGTCGTAAAGGTTATGAAATTGCAGACATCGACCTAAACTATGCAGAAGGTGAAGGCTTAGAAGCTGCTATCGCGCGTATTTGTGAAGAATCTGCGCAAGCGATTCGTGATGGAAAAACATTACTGGTATTGTCTGATAAGAAAATCCGTCAAGGTTTCTTACCTGCAAATGCATTAATGGCAACTGGCGCGGTTCACCACTATTTAATCAATGTAGGTCTACGTACAGATGCTAACATCATTGTCGAAACTGGTTTGGCGCGTGATGCGCATCAGTTTGCGGTGATTCTTGGTTTCGGTGCGACTGCAATCTATCCATACTTGGCTTATGACGTGATCAATGACTTGATCGCGAAAGGTGAGTTATTGGGTGATCCAATTCATGCGCAAGCTAACTTCCGTAAAGGTATTGAGAAAGGCTTATTGAAAGTCCTTTCTAAGATGGGTATTTCTACTGTTGCCTCTTACCGTGGCGGTCAGTTGTTTGAAGCGGTCGGCCTCTCTGATGAAGTGGTTGCAAAATGCTTTACGGGTGTACCGAGCCGTATTAAAGGCGCAACATTCTCTGATCTAGAAAATGACTTGAAAAAATTGGCAGATTTGGCGTGGAAATCACGTAAGCCAATCGATCAAGGCGGTATGTTGAAATTTGTATTCGGTAAGGAATATCACGCATTTAACCCAGACGTGATCAATGCGCTGCATAAATCTGTACGTTCTGGTAATTATGCGGACTTTAAAGAATACGCAGAGCTAGTGAATAACCGTCCAATCGCGACGATTCGTGACTTATTCAAGCTGAAAACAGATCAATCGATTGCACTCGATCAAGTTGAATCCGTGGAAGAAATTCTGCCACGTTTTGACTCGGCTGGGATGTCTTTAGGCGCATTATCACCTGAAGCACACGAAGCCATTGCAATTGCAATGAACACTATTGGTGGTCGTTCGAACTCGGGTGAGGGCGGCGAAGACCCAGCGCGTTACGGCACTATCCGTAACTCGAAAATCAAACAAATTGCATCTGGCCGTTTTGGTGTGACCCCTGCATATCTAACTTCTGCAGAAGTCCTTCAAATTAAAGTGGCACAAGGTGCAAAACCAGGTGAAGGTGGTCAGTTGCCGGGCGGTAAAGTGAATGGCTTAATTGCACGTTTACGTTACTCAGTACCGGGTGTGACATTAATTTCTCCGCCGCCGCATCACGACATCTACTCAATCGAAGATTTATCACAGTTAATTTTCGATTTAAAACAGGTTAACCCACAGGCGATGGTGTCCGTTAAGCTGGTTTCTGAGCCGGGTGTTGGTACGATTGCGGCTGGTGTAGCAAAAGCATACGCAGATTTCATTACCATTTCTGGTTATGACGGCGGTACAGCGGCTTCTCCACTTTCTTCAATTCACCATGCAGGTTCTCCATGGGAACTTGGTCTATCTGAGGCGCATCAGGCGCTACGTGTGAATGACCTGCGTGGCAAAGTCCGTGTACAAACCGATGGCGGTTTGAAAACAGGTCTAGACGTTGTGAAAGCAGCGATTCTTGGGGCTGAAAGTTTCGGTTTCGGTTCTACACCGATGATCGCATTGGGTTGTAAATACCTGCGTATTTGCCACTTAAACAACTGTGCGACCGGTGTAGCAACACAGCAAGATCATTTACGTCAGGAACACTATATCGGTGAGCCTGAAATGCTGATCAATTTCTTCCACTTTATTGCGGAAGAAACACGTGAATGGTTAGCAGCGCTAGGCGTTTCAAGTCTGAAAGATTTGATTGGCCGTACAGATTTACTGGAAATGCTTCCGGGTGAAACTGAAAAACATGCACACCTTGATTTGAGCGCATTGCTCCAATCGCATCCTGCGGCTGAAGGCAAAGCTCAGTACTGTGAAGTACAAGGCAATGCACCATTCGATAAAGGCTTATTGGCTGAAAAAATGGTAGCTGAAATGCTGCCAGCTATTGAAGCAGGTACAGGCGGTGAATACGGTTTCACTATCGGTAACTGTGACCGTTCAATCGGTGCACGTATCTCAGGTGAAATTGCGAAACGTTATGGCAACCTCAGTATGGAAGCGCACCCTGTAAAAGTGAACTTAAACGGTACTGCTGGTCAGTCATTGGGTGTTTGGAACGCCGGTGGTTTACACATCAGCCTAGAAGGCGATGCGAATGACTACGTGGGTAAAGGTATGGCTGGTGGTCGTATCTCGATCTTCCCTCCGAAAGGTTCACCGTTCCAAACGCAAAATACTGCGATCATTGGTAACACCTGTTTATATGGTGCAACAGGCGGTAAATTGTTTGCAGCAGGTACAGCAGGCGAGCGTTTTGCAGTACGTAACTCAGGTGCGTTTGCTGTAATTGAAGGTGCAGGCGACCACTGCTGTGAATACATGACAGGTGGTATCGTGACTGTATTGGGTAAAGTGGGTCATAACTTTGGTGCGGGTATGACAGGCGGTTTCGCTTATGTGCTCGACCTCGACAATGACTTTGTTGACCATTACAACCACGAGCTGATTGAATTGAACCGTATCTCTACAGAATCGATGGAAGAACACAAAGAGTTCTTGTGCCGTATCTTAGATGAACATATTAAAGAAACAGGTAGTGCTTGGGCGTATAAGATCCGCAACGAGTTTGACTTCTATAGCCGCAAATTCTGGCTTGTGAAACCAAAAGCTGCTAATTTGCAGACTTTGTTGAAAACAACTCAAGCTGATCCACAATAATTCCACTACTGCAGATTTGATAGGCAGGTGTAAGTCCAAACATGCTTACACCTACCCACGGAGAGAGACATGGCAGAGCGCCTAAATAATGACTTTCAGTTCCTGGATGTAGCACGCCAAGATCCAGAGAAAAAAGATCTAGTTGTCCGCAAAGCAGAATTTGTGGAAATCTATAAACCGTTTACAGCTGAAGTTGCAAAAAACCAAACACACCGCTGCTTAGGTTGCGGTAACCCGTATTGTGAATGGAAATGTCCAGTACATAACTACATTCCAAACTGGTTAAAACTGATTGCAGAAGGTCGCATTTTCCAAGCGGCAGAATTGTGTCATCAAACCAACACCTTGCCTGAAGTTTGTGGTCGTGTGTGCCCGCAAGACCGTTTATGTGAAGGCGCGTGTACGCTAAATGACGGCTTTGGTGCAGTTACCATTGGTAATGCTGAAAAATACATTAACGATACGGCATTTGCATTGGGCTGGCGTCCAGATATGTCACACGTTAAGTGGACAGACAAAAAAGTTGCGATTATTGGTGCAGGTCCTGCTGGCCTTGGCTGTGCAGATATTCTTGTACGTAATGGTGTGAAGCCAGTCGTATTTGACAAGCGTCCTGAAATTGGTGGTTTGCTGACATTTGGTATTCCAGAATTCAAAATGGAAAAAGACGTAATGAAACGTCGCCGTGAGATTTTCTCTGGCATGGGCGTTGAATTCCGTCTCAATACTGAAATTGGTACAGATGTGACGATTGACCAGCTTTTGGCTGATTACGATGCTGTATTCATGGGTATGGGGACCTATACCTACATGAAGGGCGGTTTCGCGGGTGAAGACCTTGTTGGTGTTCATGATGCACTGGATTTCTTGATTGCCAATGTCAACCGTACGCAAGGTTGGGAAAAAGATCCATCTGAATACATCAGCATGGAAGGCAAAAAAGTGATTGTTCTGGGTGGTGGTGATACTGCGATGGACTGTAACCGTACCTCGATCCGTCAAGGTGCCGAATCGGTTGTCTGTGCCTACCGTCGTGACGAAGAAAACATGCCAGGTTCACGTCGTGAAGTGAAAAATGCGCGCGAAGAAGGTGTAGATTTCCAATTTAATCGTCAGCCGATTGAAATTGTGGGTGAAAATGGCAAAGTGACGGGTGTTAAAGTTGTGACTACACAGCTTGGCGCACCTGATAGTCGCGGTCGTCGTAGCCCTGAGCCAGTTCCGGGTTCAGAAGAAATTTTACCAGCAGATGCAGTATTGCTTGCCTTCGGTTTTCGTACAAGCCCCGCAGATTGGTTTACTACATCAAACATCAGTATGGATGGTTCAGGTCGCGTCATTGCTGCTGAACAGCAAGAATTTAAGTTCCAAACATCGAATCCGAAAATTTTCGCCGGCGGTGATATGGTACGTGGATCTGATCTTGTGGTAACCGCAATCTGGGAAGGTCGCCAAGCTGCCGAAGGTATTCTTGACTATTTAGATGTTTAAGTCATGACACGCCAGTGCTTACACTGGATTCATTCAAAAAACTCGCTTCGGCGGGTTTTTTATTTTTTGGAATTTACCTCAAATGACACGTGAATGGATTTTGCAGATAAATACGCTGAAAAGTTGTCAGACAGCGCTTTAGAATGGTGAGCTATGCAAATGTGCTAGCACATTTTGCCATGTGTGAAAGAGCTTAGGAATTACATACTGCGATCATGATCTAAATCTTAGGAAGCGACCATGACGCAAGTGACGACACAAAAAACATATCTAAAACGTCCTAAAGCCATTGGCATTACGGTACGTCGAGCACAATTCAATCCTAAAGCGATTCGCCGGCATTATTTTGCCAACTCACCGGTGATGTCGCATTTGTTGACGGCATTGTCATCGACCTTTCCCATTGGTGAGCAATTCTTTGTGCATAGCGTGCGCAATGTACGCGAGAAAGTCAGTGATGAAAAATTACAAGCTGAGATCGCAGCATTCATTGGGCAAGAAGCGATGCATTCCAAAGCCCATGCTGAATTTAACGATGCTTGGCGCAGTGAAAGCTATAATTTAGATCGTTTCCAAGCATGGCTGGCGCGTAAAGATAGCTATGTAAAAAACTTACATCCAAAAATACAGTTGGCAATTACCTGTGCATTTGAACATTTTACTGCTTTACTTGGCGGCTATATTTTAAGACATCCTGAAGTACTGAGTACTTTAGATGATGATGCAGTGAAACTTTGGGTTTGGCATGCGATTGAAGAAATTGAGCATCGCGCAGTGGCATTTGATGTATATCAACATGTCTATGGAGATGACAAAATACGCCGCATGATTATGCGCAGTGTGACCACGGGTTTTGCAAGTCTTACGTTTTATTCTGCAACGAAGCTATTTATGCAGGATAAGAAAAAAAGTTTGCCGAAGGTTGGTGGAAATATTTTCGGGGCGTATTTATTGGCAAAAATGTTTATTCAATTGACGCCAGAATATTTGTCATATTACAAAGCAGAATTCCATCCGAGCGAAATTGATTACAGTCAGATCGTGAAATATTGGAAAGAACGCCTTGCTGATGAATATCAAATGGAAAGTTTTCAGACTGAAATTACACCGCAATTGTATAGTTAATTCAAAATGTTAAAAAAGCCCGAGTTGTGGGCCTTTTTTTATGCTAAATATTTTTCGAGTAGGTCAGTTTAATCACAAAGAAAATACATAATTCATTCGAAAAATAAGGTTAGAATGAATTTATTTAAACAATTACAAATAAATACTTGAGGTTAAGGGTTATGAATTCAATGAAAAAAAGCATGCTCGCAATCGCATTAGTCAGTACATTGACCCTGAGTGGTTGTGGCTATAACACATTACAAGTCAAAGACGAGGCCGTTACAGCAGCATGGTCTGAGGTGCAAAACCAATATCAACGCCGTGCAGATTTGGTACCTAACCTTGTCAATGTGGTTAAAGGTTACGCGAAACATGAGGAACAAGTACTGACAGAAGTGACTCAAGCACGTGCGAATGTTGCGGGCTTAAAAGTGGATAAGGAAGTTTTAGAAGATCCAGCACTGTTCCAAAAATATCAAGAAGCACAAGCGCAGATGACCAGCGCACTTTCTCGTTTAATTGCAGTCTCGGAAAATTATCCGGACTTAAAAGCCAATGAGCAATTCCGTGATTTACAGGTACAGCTTGAAGGCACTGAAAACCGAATTGCTGTCGCACGTAATCGCTACATTACTACGGTACAAGACTTTAATGGCTATGCACGCCAGTTCCCGCAAGTGATGACAGCTAAAGTCATCGGTATGGATACCAAGCCTAACTTTAGCGCAGAGCAAAGTGCACAAACTGCACCGAAAGTTGATTTTAATTAATTGGCATCACTGCATTGTGAGGTGGGCTGATGGTGGATTTTGAGCTAAAACATACAGGTTTGTTGTGGCTGCAGCGCATGGTTTTAGCATGCTTATTGTGTGTGGTGGGTTTCACACATGCAGAAACTGCCACCGCTACAGATGTAGATGCTGAAACAGTTGTTGTCGGTAAAATATTAAAAGATCAGCAGTCAGCTACACAGAAAGAAACAACAGCACAGCCTGAAATCAAAATTCAGCAGCCGAATATCGCCAATGATATGGCAGATGGCGAGTCGATTCGCGGCTTGCCGACCCTAAATGAACCTGTAGTTGATCAGGCAAATTTACTTTCAGCTGCTGAAAAGCAAGCCATTAGCCAGAAAATTCTACAGTTACACGAACAAGGCAAGGCACAAGTTGGTATCGTGATTGTACCAACCACAGGTCAAGAAGATATTTTTGATTATGCCATGCGTGTTGCAGAAAAATGGCAACTCGGTTCTGCAAAACGTGACAACGGGATATTGATGGCGATTGCTGTGAATGATCGTCGCATACAAATATTAACGGGTTATGGGTTAGAAGGAATTATGCCCGATATCATCGTTAGTCGCATAATTCGAAATCAAATCACTCCGTATTTTAAACAAGCACAGTATGCTCAAGGCATTGATGCTGGCTTAACAGAAATAACCCAAATTTTAAATCAAGACCCTGAAGTTGCAGCTCAAGCAGCCCAAGAGTTAAAAGAACGCCAAGAACAAGCCTTACACGAGCAACAAGCCAAAGAGAAAACGTTTACAACGGTTCTCATCATTTTGGTGATTGGTATTTTTGCATCCTTTATTGTCGGTAAGCGTTTAAGTGCCTCAACTGCTGCAGTAGCAGGCACGGTCGCGGGACTGGTCAATGGCGCTGGTTTGTTGACCAGTTTACTCATGGGTGGTGCAATTTTCTTTTTACTGATCACCGCGATTGCACAAACGATTTTTCAAATGTTTCTTGCTGGTGGTGGAGGCGGAGGTGGTCGCAGCGGTGGTGGTGGTTTTGGTGGCGGTGGCTATAGCGGAGGCGGTGGTGGCTTTGGCGGTGGGGGAGCATCAGGTTCATGGTAACGAAAACAGAAACAACAGAAATTGTCACTTGTCCTAAAACACAGGAAATACAGCAACCAAGTTTTAAACGCTGGTTGAAGCACTTCTTTTATATGCCTGCAGCAAACCGATTTTTTAATAAGCAAGATCAGCAGGCCATTGCGCAAGCGGTGACAGAAGCTGAACATGGCCATGTGGGCGAAATACAAGTGGTGATTGAAGGGCATATTCCTTCGAACCAAGCCTATTATCAAAATACCCGTGCACGTGCTGAACAGCTCTTTGCTGAACTGGGTGTGTGGGATACAGAATTTAATAGTGGTGTTTTGCTTTATTTAAACCTATGTGAACGTCAGGTGGAAATTGTGATTGATCGCGGGATGAGACAGGCAACCGATGCCCAAGTGTGGCAGGCTATTTGCGCGCGAATTATCCAAAACATGCAAAATAAACAATACCGAACAGCTTTGATGGTTGGTGTAAAAGAGATTGGTGACGTGATGGATCACTTTTATGCAGGGAAGTCTGTAGATAGAACGAATGAAATCGCAAATACGCCCATTATTTTGCGCTAAAAAACGGTGATAAAGTGACACAAATCGTCACTTTTAAACACAAAAAGAGACGTAATGATTACAAAAATAAAAATATTTTTTTAAAGTGCTGTTTTTTCTGTCATTTTCACTATAATAAATCTTGGCACGCTCTGTGCTATTTATAAAACAAGCTACATAGCTTTATTAAATAATTAAATTAAAAAACATTTGTGGAGAATGTTTATGAACGCTCAAAAAGGTTTTACCCTTATTGAATTAATGATCGTTGTTGCGATCATTGGTATTTTGGCTGCAGTGGCGCTTCCTGCATATCAGGATTACACAGTACGTGCGAAAGTATCTGAAATTGTTCTTGCTGCTTCGACTTGTCGTACAGCTGTAACTGAGGCTGTGCAAACTGGAGGCGGTACTTCATTACCATCAGGAGGTGATTATGGTTGTGAATCGGCATCAGGTGCAAGTGGAGTATCTAAATATGTTAAATCAGTTGCAACAGGTGCTAAGGGTGTTATTACAGTAACAGCTTCTGGTGATGATAGTTTAAAAGGTGCAAAAAATGGTACTGTAATTTTAACACCAACAATTGATACTACCGCAGGCAATATTACTGAATGGAAATGTGCAGGTGGTACAATTCTTCCAAAATATTTACCATCTTCTTGCCGTGGTTAATATGTAGTATTTAAAAAAGGAGGTTTTACCTCCTTTTTTTTAGGGGCAAATTTTGAAAAAGTATCTGTATTTGGTCATATTTCTATTGGGATGTTTGGCTTATGTATTGCCCAATCGCTATTATCCTTGGCTAAGTGCTTATCATGAATTTTCAATCTATTTATTATTTTTGGTCGTATTTTTAATATTAATCATCAAGAAAAATAAAATAGTGATAGATCGATATATTGCGCTTGTCTTTTTTATTGCATTGATACCTTTAGTGCAGTATTTCTTTGGGAAAGTTTACTTTTTTGGTGATGCTCTGATTGCAACTATTTATTTAATTAGTTTTGCCTCTAGCATTATGCTTGGCTTAAATCTAACAACTCAAATTAATAAAAAACAAATTTTAATCTTTACTAGTTGGATTTTTATTGTTTCAGCATTGTTATCTTCGTATATGATGCTTCAACAATGGTTATTGCTGACAAATGGTGGTATCTGGATAATTGATGTTCCACATAATCGACCTTTTGCGAATTTTGGCCAACCTAATAACTGTGCGACTTTTTTGATTCTAAGCTTATTGGCAGTATTATATTTATTTGAAAAAAAACAAATTAACTATATCGCTAGTACAGGTTTAGCATGTCTGTTTTTACTTTGTCTTGCATTAACTCAGTCTCGTTCTGTTTGGGTGTATGCAATATGTTTTGTTGTGTGGTGGTATTGGAAATATAATCCCTTAAATACACGGTTAAAGAAAAACAGTATTTGGTATGTTTTAGGGATTTTTGCTGGTTTTGTTTACGCACTGCCAATTGTGTCTCAGTATTTAGGTCTAATTAGTATAAATAATGTTGTTGAGCGTACGACATCTGGCTTCACACGTCTTTCTATGTGGCACCAATTAATTCTGGCTTTAAAACAAGAGCCAATATGGGGCTATGGTTGGAATCAAGTCAGTGTTGCTCAAATTAGTATTTTTTCAAGTTATCCAACGACGGAATGGACGGAACATAGCCATAATGTTTTACTTGATTTGCTGATTTGGAATGGCATTCCTATAGGGACATTCATTATTGTTTTCTTTGCCTATTGGTTATTTAAATTAAGTCAGCTTGCTTATACGGTGGAAAATTTTATTGCGCTGGCAATGATTGGTGCTGTGATTAGTCATGGGATGCTCGAATTTCCATTGGAATATGCGACTTTTTTATTGCCTGTTGGTTTTTTAATGGGATATGTATATATAGATAGTTCTTTCCAAAATGTTATTAATTTGTCTAAGAAAAAAATAATCACTTTTTATAGTGGCGCGATTGTTTTATATGGGACCATCTTCTATGAATATGTAAAGATTGAGCAGGATACAAGATTGGTTCGAGCTGAAATTTTAAATATTGGAAAAACGCATGTAACACAGGCGGCTCCAAATCTATTGCTTATGACCCAACTAAGTGAAAGAATTCGTTATATACGAACAGCTCCTGAAAAAAATATGTCTAAAGAAGAATTACTGTGGATGAAAAAAGTAACGTATAGGTATGCCACACCAAATAACTTATATAAATATGCACAAGTTTTATGGCTGAATGGTAGAAAAGATAAGGCGTTGTATTATTTGAATATATTGAACACATTGTATGCAAAAAATATAGAGTCTAAGTCTCTTAACGATATGCATGATTCAAATGCGTATAAGTGGAAAAAAGGTCAGGATTAATTTTAAATGAAATTGGATAAGCAATATAATTTTTTTATTGTACATTTACTATTCTCATGTTTGATTGCATGTGTGGCTTTAATTTTTATTTTTAATACTTGGTACCTATCACCTTTATATAAAGCTACTGGCGTAATTGCTATTATATTAATGATGTTCCTTATTGATGTTATTGTTGGGCCTTTACTAGGCTTAATCGTCTATAAAGAAGGAAAAAAGACCCTCAAATTTGATTTAGGTGTAATTATTATTATTCAAATTGCTGCTTTATGTTATGGAATTTATAGTATACAGCAAGGGCGCCCTGTATGGATTGCATATAATATGGATCGCTTTGAGTTAATTCGGAAAAATGAAATTATTGATCAATACATTGAAAATGCTTTACCAGAATTTCAAAAAGTATCATTTTTTAAGCCACAATATGTAGCTATTGAATTTTCTAAAGACAAATTACAGCGTGAAAATGATATCTTTGCTGAAGCATTGGGTGGAATATCGATTGCACAAAAACCTGAATATTATGTGGATTTTACTCAAGCCTTACCACAAATAAAAAAACGTGCAAAAAGTCTAAATGAATTAGAGCAATTTAATGACCATGAACAGGTGCGAAAGATATTAGCGAAATATCCTCAAGCGACTGGATATGTCCCTTTAAAAGCTAATGCTGTAGATATGACTGTGCTAGTCAATAAACAAACAGGTGAAGTAATAAAAATCGTTGACCTTCGCCCTTGGTAGTAATTTATGAAATTAAAAAACCCGCAGATGCGGGTTTTTTAATGAGTTTAAATCTGACTCTGAATATAATTCTCTACACCGATAGACCCAACAAGGTCTAGCTGAGTGGTTGTCCAATCCAACCATTCTTCTTCTTTTTCTAAAATCTCTTGAACTAGATCTCGAGTGACATAATCTAACTGTTCTTCTGCTAGCTTAACCGTTACTTGAATGGCTTCGATATTCTCTTTGACTTTACGTACATCGCAGTTTAAAACTTCAACAGTATGCTGACCGATATACAGCTTGCCCAAATGTTGTAAGTTTGGCAGACCTTCTAAAAATAGAATGCGTTCAATAATTTTATCAGCATGCTTCATTTGACGAATTGATTCTTTATATTCTGCAGAACCCAGTTGCTCAATGCCCCAATCGTTAAACATGCGTGAATGAAGAAAATATTGGTTAATTGCAGTTAAATGATGATAAAGCACCTGATTTAACTGATTAATTACATCACGATTGCCTTTCATGTCTGACTCCTTAACTGCAATAAAGCTCGAACTAAGCAATATAAATTCGATATTAGAATAGAAATATCTTAAACAACAAAGTGTAATTTAGCGAGTTTTTTATAGAACAGCAAATGAAAATCACAATCAAAACAAGGCGCTAATTTTCAGGGTTTTAATAAATAAAAACCCGCTTAGAGTCAGAAGCGGGGGAGGAGGAATGGTCTGAGACCATTGGTTTTATAATTATGATTGTTGAGGAAATTTAAAAGCTTGGTTTATGCAGCAATTGCGATCCGGGCTGCAATTTGTGCAACTTCATCACTGATGATCATACGTGCTTCAGGAGCACAGCGACCACAACAGGTGCCTAAATCGAGCATATCGCGAACTTCACGATAGCTTTCTGCACCATTGGCAATTGCATCTTTAATGTCTTGATCAGTAATACCACGGCACAAACAAACGTACATGAAATCAAACCAAGTGAATAAATGGGATAAGTAATATTATTGATAATTATTATCGTTTGTCAATAAAAATAATTTAAAAATACTTTTATGCTGATTGAGTTTTTGAATAAAAAAATGTCATTTAAGCGGAAATCTGAGTAATGCTCAGATTTCCAGGTGAGGCTTTTGTTCTTTTGGGATGTGATATTTAGTGAAGGACTTAAGCGATGTTAGTAACTTATTGATTAATAATCACCACACCATCCATTTCAACTAACGCACCCTTTGGTAGGCTTGCTACACCGAGTGCTGCGCGTGCTGGGTAGGGTTGAGCAAAGTATTCGCCCATAATTTGGTTGACTAATTGGAAGTTAGAAAGGTCAGTGAGGAAAATATTCAGCTTGGCGATATCGGCTAGCGTACCACCTGCAGCTTCACATACCGCTTTTAAGTTGTCGAATACACGGCGAATTTGAGCTTCAATGCCTTCTACCAGCTCCATGCTATATGGATCTAAGCCAATTTGACCTGATAAATACAAAGTGTCGCCCACTAAAATGGCTTGTGAGTAAGTACCAATTGCAGCGGGTGCATTTTCAGTATGGATTACCTGGCGGGACATCTATTTCTCCTATTATCATCACAGACACAACATATATAAAAATGCGGTGTCAGGTTAGCTGGCAACTTTCGCAGGTTCATTTATAGCAACAGGTTGTGCCAAACGACTGATGCGTGGGAAGCCAAAATGCATTCTTAAATTACGGATAATTTCGGCAATTTGTTTACGGTTGTGTACAACAATATTCACATAGGTTTTTTCTTCATGTGAGCGGACAGTTTCTACACCTATTTTTTCTTTACGGCATAGATAGATCAGTTCTGAAATTTGCTCATCATTTAACAGCATGTTTAAGCATAAATAGGCTGTAAAACTAATGTCTTCACTGTCTTCTGTTGTCCAGTGTAAAGGCATGATATTTTCAGGATGTAAATGCTGTTCATGCAATAAATTATGACAACGTGAACGGTGCACAATCAAACCACGACGTGATAAATGCCCTTGTATTGGATCACCTAAAACAGGGTTACAGCAGTGCGCATATTTGACGTCGACACCATCAGTGCCCAAGATTAAACGTGCAGAGTTTGAAGTCTGAATGGTATCTTGAGCATATAAATGATTAGCAACCAATTGCGGTAATAAGTCACCCACGGCAATCTGTTCAAATAATTGTTCTTTATCATTTAAATGACGCCAATTCAGCACATTTTCCCAATCCGCTAATGTCAAATCACTTACAGAACGGTTAAAGAGTTTTAATGCGCGATTTAAAGCTTGCTGACCAACTAAACGTTGTTCATCTTGGTCTTGGTCACGGAGGATATTTTGTAATGCGCGGCGGGCTTTTTGGGTATTAATAAAGCTTAGCCAGTCAGGGTTTGGTGTTGCAAGAACATCAGTGATAATTTCAATCACTTGACCACTCAGTAATGGTGTTGAAAGGGGCTTGGTTTCCCCATCAATTTTCGCACCAACGGCATGGTTGCCCAAAAATAAGCTTGCTGAATAAGCGAAATCAACCGCTGTGGCACCCTGAGGGAGTTCATGCAAATGACCATGTGGGGTATAAACCCAAATTTTCTCTTGATGTAGATAATCGAGTAATTCACTAAATGTGGTCTTGGCACATGCGCCATCGACTAACACGTTTAAATTTTGCATGGAGGCTTGGATCGCTGAGCGACAAGCTTGTGGTGCATTTTCACCGAGAACCACACCAAAGCGCGCCGCTTTACGCATCAACTCTGTTTGGATGGTTAGCGATAAAATGGTCTTTTCACCTTTTAAGCGCATCATCAGTGACTGGTTGCCACCAGGGAGTGGGCGACGGATATGATCGGCGTAATTAAGAACTTTAAAGCTTTCTTTGAGGATGTCTGCAAGTCGGTCACAGTCTGCGATACTTTGTAAAATAATTTCAAAGGCATGACTATGGGTGAGCTCTTGCAGATCGATATCGTTTTTTACAAAGTGGCGAAGTAATTCAATATTATTATTCTTCTTTTTAATTCGACCTGAAATATGGTGTTGTTCTAGCAAGGTGGTGAGGTTGTTTTCCCACTTGGTCTGGTATTCGCAGCGTTTCGGTTTGGTTTGTAATAACGCTTCTTGAACATTGTTATACATATCTAAGTCGAGATTTTGATAACACAAATGTTCAAGGTTGTCGGCCATTTCATTCATACCGACGAGTCGTGCCATAGGCACAAAAATTTCAAAGGTTTCTTGGGCAATACGAGCACGCTTATCGGGGCGTAAAGCACCTAGTGTGGTCATATTGTGATAACGATCTGCCAATTTAATAATAATGACACGTGGGTCTTGTAGGGTAGCTTGCAGAATTTTACGGAAGGATGCAGCTTTATTATATTCTTTATCGCTAGAATGGCTAAGTTTGGTGACGCCATCGACGAGTTCAGCAACGGTCAGACCAAATTTTTCAGTAATATCTTGTTTGGTAAATTCGGTATCTTCGATGACATCATGCAGTAAAGCGGCCATTAAAGTTTCCGCATCAAGACGCATATGCGCCAAAATACAGCTCACCGCAATTGGGTGAAGGATGTAGGGTTCGCCACTTTTACGGGTAATACCATCATGGGCAATATCCGCATAGTCGCAAGCTTCAAGCACGCGTTCGACATCACTTACTGAAAGGTAAGCGTCGATGATCACATTTAACTGTTGCTTGGCTTGGCTGACCATTGGGCCTGGCATAGAACACCCTTTTACTACTGATTTACAAATGAAACGGTTAATACTTTAATGAAATGCATATTGCATGACTTGTCAATTTTTTAGTTTAAAAAAATGAAAATCTTTTTCGCTTGCTTTGCACTTCTTAAGCTTATGTTATAACTGTTCTGAGTAAAATATTAAAGAGAATCCATAAAAAAAGCCTAGTTAAAAACTAGGCTTTTAAGGTCAGGTTTATCTTATTGGAAAGAAAAACCGTCTAAGTTTAGGTTATTTGCAGAAAGTGCAAGGTCTAAACTTGAAGTTTGGTAGTCTTGTTCACGTTGTTTCAAAATGTCTTTAGAAACGTGACCCGCTGCGATTTCACGAAGAGCAACAACGGTTGGTTTGTCATTGTCCCACTCAACAGTAGGTTCGATACCTTGACGTGCCAATTGACGCGCGCGTTTGCTTGCCACTAGTACAAGCTCAAAGCGGTTGTCTACATGGTCTAAACAATCTTCAACGGTTACGCGTGCCATAAGAATTCTCGTTTGAATATAAATTTTTAACAGACTGTGCAGTATAAGGTGCTTTGTCTATAGACTCAAGTTTTAATCACTGTTCCGTAGGGGTGATTAATTTCTCAATCAGTTTTTCATGGCGCATGGCTTGTTGTTTTAAAACAAGACGATTGGCAATAATCACAGACTCTAAGTCATGCAGTGCTTTATTAAAGTCATCATTAATAATGACATAGTCAAAATTAACATATTGCTGCATATCTTCTACGGCACAGCTGAGACGATGTTCAATCACTTCAACAGAGTCTGTACCACGATTGGATAAACGTTGACGTAAATCGAACTGACTCGGAGGGAGAATAAAAATTTGTCTAGATTCAGGAAAAAGTTTACGAACCTGTTCAGCACCTTGCCAGTCAATTTCAAGTAAAACGTCATGACCTTTGGCCAATTGCTCTTTTACTGTGCGCTGTGCAGTACCGTAATAATTACCAAAAACTTCTGCATATTCAATGAAGCCGCCTTCATTTACCAAAGATAGAAAATCTTCTTTTTTTGCAAAATGGTAATGTACGCCGTCTAATTCGCCAGGACGCTGACCACGAGTGGTATGAGAAACAGAGACATGTAAATTGTTTACACGTTCAAGCAGGGCTTTAACGAGGGATGTTTTGCCCGTTCCCGAAGCAGCAGAAACGACAAACAAGAGACCCGACATGATATTTTTCCTGATATGATAAAATATCTTCTCTATTTTAGAGTAGACGCGCGCCAAACAAAATAGTCAGACGTCTATTGTTTACATTTATTTCAAATGATACCCGTAAAATTGAGTGGGCATTGAGGATTCTATGGAAATTGTTTTAGCTAATCCACGCGGTTTCTGTGCAGGTGTTGATCGCGCCATCGCGATTGTGAACCGTGCATTGGAATGCTTTAACCCACCCATTTATGTACGTCACGAAGTAGTACACAATAAATTTGTGGTGGACGACTTGCGTCAACGCGGTGCGATATTTGTGGATGAACTGGATGAAGTGCCAGATAACAATATCGTGATTTTCAGTGCGCATGGTGTATCTAAAGCGGTACAACAAGAAGCTGAACGCCGTGGGCTAAAAGTTTTTGATGCGACGTGCCCTTTGGTGACCAAGGTGCATATAGAAGTGACCAAGTATGCACGTGAAGGTGTGGAAGCGATTTTGATTGGTCATGAAGGTCACCCAGAAGTTGAAGGGACGATGGGCCAATATGACACCAAAAATGGTGGTTCGATTTATTTGGTTGAAGATGAACAAGATGTTGCTGAACTAAAAGTGGTGCATCCTGAAAAAGTAGCGTTTGTAACTCAGACAACGCTTTCTATAGATGACACAGCAAAAGTGATTGATGCTCTACGTCAGAAGTTCCCTGAAATTCAGGGGCCGCGCAAAGATGATATTTGTTATGCCACTCAAAACCGCCAAGATGCCGTACGTGATCTTGCCGAGCAATGTGATGTTGTACTGGTTGTGGGTTCACCGAACTCTTCGAACTCGAACCGATTACGTGAATTGGCTGAACGGATGGGTAAGCATGCCTATTTGGTAGACAATGCGGATCAATTACAGCAAGAATGGTTTAATGAACACACTAAAATTGGTGTAACGGCGGGGGCTTCTGCACCTGAAATCTTAATTAAACAAGTAATTCAGCGTTTACAAGATTGGGGGGCAAAAGCGCCGCAAGAGTTGGATGGTCGTGAAGAAAATATTACATTTAGTTTGCCAAAAGAGTTACGTATTCCTGTAACACAGGCATAAAGTGTTAATGACTTAACATTCTGAATTTTTTTAAGAATTGACAGATAATTGCTTTTTGGCAATTATCTGTTTTTTTATGCCTTTTATCCTGATTTGTGTTTGTTTTGTAATTTAATTGGATATTATTTTTAATAGGGTAAAGTTTGGCGCGCCTTGGGGGGAGTATGCAGAAAAATAATGGATTTACGTTAATAGAGCTGATTGTGACAATTGCTGTTATGGCGATTATCGCCATGCTGGCTGCGCCTTCTTTTATAGAAATAATTAGAAAGAATGAACTTAATCAAGAGACTCAGCATTTAATTTTTTTGTTGCAGGAAGCTCGAAGTGACGCAATTTTTACTCGATCTTCCAAGCAAATTGAAATTCCAGTATATAGTTCTGATGAAAAGCGATTTTCAAAATGGTTTGTAACTAATGATATGAGTTCGTTAGAGTTTACTGCTATGGGCTATCTAAATTCTAATACATCTATTTGCTTAACTCTATTTCATAAAAAGAATTCTCATTTAAGCAGCTCGATTAGAGTCGAGAAAAATGGGGCTATTTCTAAAGATACATCAAATTGCCTAACTAATTAGGAGAGACTAGTAATGGGGAAGTATCAAAACGGAGTTGGACTCATGGAGGTTTTAGTTGGCTTAGTTCTGTTAGCTATAGCTGTGCTAGGTTTCTCTGCTTTGCAACTGCGAGGTGTATACGCAAGTGTAGAGGCTGCCAATAATACGCAAGCAATGCATTTAGGTCGAGATCTCGCAGAAAGAATTAGAGCGAATCGGTCTGGATACGAAGCTTTGAATAAGAATAATGTTTATGTTGAGGGTAAAGGGGAGTGTTACTCAGGTTTTTGTGAACCAAATGATTTTGCAGAGGCGGATTTTCTACAAGTTCAAAACAAAGCTGAAAATTTAGGAATGAGTGTTGCACTTAGGGATTGTCAGGGGGCGGGAACAGTGTCGCTAAAAAGGCGTTGTATATATGTGGCATGGGACAAGACAACACCTACGGATGGACAAGCTAAGAATGATTGCACATCTGGAGCAGAATACAATGTTGGAGCTAAATGCATAATTATGGAGTTATATAATTATGAATAATTATAAAAAAGGGTTTACGCTTATTGAGCTAATGATTGCAATTGTATTAGGGTTGTTAATTTCAGCTGCCGCATTAACTGTTTACTTAACAGCTCAACGTTCATTGTCTTTGCAAAATGGCATGGGGGAGCTACAACAGAATGGAATTTTTGGTTTAAATCAAATCACATATGATCTTAGACACGTAAATTTGAACACGCCCTCAGCTCAAATAATTAATCCACGAGTAGTCGGTTCAGGTATTATTTTTAATCATCGTAATTTGCCAAGTTCGCTCAGTGGTGTAAGCAGTGACTTATTTACCTCCTTTGAGTTGGACAAAGGTGCCACAACAGTTAATAGCGATCAACTCACAATTCAATATGTGCCTCAATATTTAACAACAACTTCTTACAATGATGCAGATAATGAAGATGGAAAAGGTGTAACTATTAGTAAGAAAAATAGTGAGCAATATGATTGTGAAGGTAATAAAATTGAGTTTGAGGAAGAGTTTTCTGAGAATGAAACTGATCATGATTCTGGAGCGCCAGAGACAGCAGATCGTGTTGTAGTTCAGCGATATTATATTTCTGAAATTAAAAATTCTCAGTCAAAATCTTTCACTCCTAAAAGATACGCATTATATTGCGATGCTGGTTATTACAAAGACAATGATACAGTCATTACAGGTCTTGGCACTGGAGCTCAACAACTAATGCAGGATGTTGATGCTTTTAAATTTCTTTTAGGGGTAAGACAAAAAAGTAATGGAAAGTTATCTTATCTTACAGTTAAGGAATACGAAGACTGGATGCCTGAGACAGAGCCAACAGATGTAAATGCAGAAATCTATAATATTGTTTCAATTAAGTTGGCATTATTAATGCGATCTTCAAACCCAGTTGGTGCAAACGAACAAATTAATAATAATAAAACTTTTATAACTTTTGGTGATCAATTGGAGGCTAATGTTAGCAAATCCAAGTACACTTTAAGTTTAAGCGATGAGCAAAAAACCAATTCTAAATACTTACGTCAAGTTGTTAGTCAGGTTGTGGCTTTTAGAAATACGTTAGGGGAAGCACAATGAAAATGAAGCAGCAAGGATCAACTTTAATCATTGTACTTGTCGTTTTGTTATTAATTACAATTATTGGAACAATTGCCGTTAAATCAGGGATTTTAAATTTAAAAATTTCAACAAATGCACAGATTTATGCACTATTGTTGGAAAGTAATGATGCTGCATTATTTGCCTTAGAGGATCAAACTAAAGTTTCACGTCAATTGGCTCAAGATGGAATGTTTGGTTATTTTAACTCTGCAGATAGTAATGATGAATTAGTATTTTGTTATCGCGCAAATGCGAATAATTTTTTCACTATGTCGAATGCGAGTGTTATTAGTGCAAATAACGATTATAAAAAAAATGGTATTTCTGGGTTTTGTGATGCCAAAGAATATTCTACACGTAGAGCCGCTGTTCAAACCCAACTGTATTTGCGTAAAAATACAAAACCTACAACACCATTAACCACTCTACCAATTGGAACGAGTGTTGGTCAGTCAGGTTTACCTGTTATTTCCAACCATATAGCAGTGACAGCTATTTCTATTTTACCTAGTTTTTCAAGTGCATCTGATCTTGCTATTCAAGAGTGCTTTAAAAAAACAAGTATTAAAAAAAACGAGACGACTGAAACAGTAAGTGAATGTTTTGATCTATTAAACATTCCTTATAACTTACAGAACGCTGAATATATGGTTGGTGGACAGCCAAAGTTAACGTCATAGACGAACATGAATGAAAGAGGTTTAAAGTGAAACATTTTGATAAAAAAATACTTTCGGCAATGGTGTCCATGTCTATGACGTTGGCAATTTCCCATTCTGCGAATGTTTATGCAAGTGACATTGAGATTTATTCCAATTCGACCCTAGGTAAACTTAATTTGTTTTTAATGTTGGATACCTCGGGAAGTATGGGCTATGGTAGGGGATATGGTGGAGGGAACTATGCGACTGATACGAGTAGTATATTTCAAGATTATGGTATATGCACGTATAATAACTACTATTATTATGGATTAAGAAAAGACGTTAGTTCTGAAAATTTATCTTATCAGGTTAATGGTAAAGTTAAATCATATGCTGTGAACTATTGTCACATATCAAAATCTCAGTATAACAATTTAAGTAATACTTGGAATCCATATGATGAAAAATTTTTGGCTACAGGAGATGAGTTAAGAAGAAGGATTGCTAATGAATGTATACAACAAGCTGATAACAGTTATAAATGTTATGACCGAATAAGTAGATTAAAAAAAGCTTTGGTCAATGTGTTAACTAGTGACAAAATCTTAGACACTATGAGTTTAGGGGTTGGACAATATTCAACTCCTACTTCTACTTCATGGAATTCTCATGATTCATATTCAGGTCGAGTAATATATCCTACAGTTTTATTAACGTCAGAAAATAGAGAAAAAATTCTGGAAAAAATAGTAGAACTGAATGTATATGAAGGTACTCCTTCAGCCCCAGCTTATGCTGAAGCTGGGGCTTATATGCTTGGTAAAAATACTTATGGTATGCCACGTAGTGGTTATAGTTATTCACATGCAGAATCAAGAGATGGAAACAAAGGCTATAAATCTCCCTTAAAAGATATTGATACGAATAGTAAATGTAATGGGCAAGGCATTTATTTCTTAACAGATGGATTTGCGAACAACTCAAATTCTGATGCTACAGAAGCATTAATGAAAAAGTCTTTTAGTTCATTGACTGAAACGGGCTTAAGTGGCGGGACAAGCAATGCTGGTTGGTCATTGATAGGTAAATTTGCAAAACAATTACGCAAAGATGAAAATATAAAAACAGCTGTAGTAGGTTTTGGTAGCCTTTTCCCAAATGGAACAACTTATGTAAAAAACTTTAAGGAAAATGAAGATGATGAGAGCGCGAAGCCTTACTATGATTGTTCTTTGTTGCCTGAGGGGGATTTAAGGAATACATGTAATTGGGGTGCTAAACAGCATAAAGAACTTCCAGCAACAGTTGGTGGATATGGCAACGGAGGATTCTATTCCGCTCAATCAGAAGAAGATATTATTAATAGTATTATTCAATTTGTCGAAGATACTAAGCCTAAATTTGATTCAATTGCAACAGGCTCTCCGACGATCCCAGTTGATGCTTTAAATCCAATCGAGCTGCAAGATTATGGTTACTATGCATCTTTCTTACCTAAACCACAGGATTCGACAAAAATATGGACAGGTAATTTAAATAAATATGATGTGTTTAATGGACAATTGGGAAGAAAAGGTACAGGAATTAATGCAGCAAAAATTATCCCTCTTATTAAATCTGATGGCAAATTAGACTCATCTGTACAAGGTCTATGGGCTGGTGGGGTTGAAGCTAAAATTCCTTTAGGTACAAGTATTAATTCAACATCAAAAAGAACAGTCTTTACCAATCGACAAATTGATTCAAATAAGCAAGCTATTTCTAGTCAAACTTTGACGCAAGTTAATTTAGAAACCTTATTTGATGCTGATGATACAAAAGCAAAATTTAAAAATGATGAGCAAAAAAATTATTGGTTAAACGTACTAGGTTATAAAGTTGATGTTAACTCAACCTTAACATTAGCTAATTTGCCAAATGAAGAACGTAGAAAATTAGGGTCGGTGATGCACTCTAAGCCAATTCTTTTGACTCAATCAGGGGAAATTGATCCTACTCAAACTAGTATTACTACTTCCAATCGTGAAGACTATCTGTTGTTTGGCACAACGCAAGGTGCATTACATGTTGTAGATGATAATGGTGTAGAAAAGTTTACCTTCATTCCGCATGAAATGATGAACAAACAGAAAGAAGCTTTTTTAGATGATTCTGCAAGTAAAAAAGACAACACCAATGACATTTTTTATGGGATAGATGGACAATGGGCTGCTTTTACACAGTATGTGACAGATGAAAATGGCAAATTCACCGTCAAAAAAATTAAGAGAACATTGGATGATAAAGAAATAGAGTACTCTGGTTTGCAGTGGGTGTATGGTGGTCTAAGAATGGGTGGACGCAGTTATTATGCGTTAGACTTGTCGGATATAGATAAGCCGACACTTAAATTTCATATTGACCCAGATGCCGCAGTGAAGGAAGATAAAACTGATGACCCTAACAACGCTTTAGCTTATATGGGAGAAAGTTGGTCTAAACCCACAATTGGTTATATTAATTGGCAGGGTGAGAAAACCTTAGTAATGATAGTTGGAGGAGGCTATCATCGAGGTTATGAAAATCCTGAATATAGTGATTCTGATGAAGGTGTAAGAAAAGGCGCAGGCGTTTATATATTTAATGCCAACGATGGAAATCTACTATGGTGGGGCGGGGTAAATGCTACCGCTACTAAAGGGAGTGAAGCCTATACAACCAATAGTGATATGAAATATAGTGTCGTTAGTCAAGTCAATGCGATTGATCGTGACAGTGATGGTTTGCTTGATAATCTATATGTTGGTGACTTAGGTGGGCAAATATTCCGTATAGATATTAATAATAAAGCTCTAAATAAAAATAATACTGTACATAGAATTGTAAAGCTCTATGGATTTAATGAAACAGGTAAAATTAAGCCAAGATTTTATGAAATGCCTAGTTTCTCTGTAGAAAAGGGTGTCGATGGTTTATATGGTGTTATTGCAGCAGTCTCTGGTGATAGAAGCTCACCATTAGCTGGAACAACAGGAAAAAATGCAAATACAAAAAATACAGCAGAAGATGGTGTATTTGTTATTTTCGACAATGATATTGGTCGTTCTGATTTACTTAAAAATATTACCAATTTTAGAACTCCTGTGAATGGTCAACTTATCAATTTAGATTTATCTGTTGGTGTTAAACAAAAAAATGATGCAGGTAATGCCTATAACTTAGGTTGGAAATATGCCTTTGGTGGAAATAATGGGCGATACAAAGGTATGAATGAATTATATGCAATGGATAGTTATTTATTTACCAATGTGTATGATCGTGATGGTATTGGTGTTAGTGGTTCAGCTTGTGGTGGTGGCGTAAAAGGTGATACATATTTGTACCAATTCTGCTTGCCATCAGGAAAGTGTAATTTTTATAAGTCAGGAATTACCGAACCAAATAAGGTTAAATTAGGTGCTGGTATATTGGGGGCAGGACTAGGTAAAGGGTATTTAAATAATAATGATGAAGTTGGGGTTATTGTACCTAGACCGGATGAAACAGACTGTTCAAAAACACCAAATGCACCTGAGTGTCAGTTATTTAAAACTAATGTTAATTTGAAACAATTGCGCTGGTATGAGGTAAGATAAGATGAAATTATCTATCTCGAAGCAAGGGTTTACTCTAATTGAACTCATGATTGTTGTGGCGGTTATTGCAATTATTGCAGCAATCGCCTATCCATCGTATAGAGTTTATATTGAGCGAAAAGATTTAGCCCTTGCTCAAAAAGAAGCCTTGCTGATTGCTTCTGAACTTGAGAAATTTAAGTCCAAGAACTTTAGTTATAAAAACTTTTCTGCTGAATATTTATACCCAAACAACTATGATTCAGATACAGGTAGGTTACTTATTCCTGTTGGGAGCACAGTTGGTCAAGAGAAGTATATAATAACACTGAGTGATATAGACTCTAATAAGCCATTACAAGATACGAGTATTGTTGGATTGAATTGGGTGATGAAGGTTGAAAGGGCTGACTCATCACCTTCGCAAAAGAAACAACCAAATAATTATGATTTATTACTCTCAAGTAATGGCTTAAGATGTAAATCTAGGACTAATAATGCTTTCAAAGATTATGATAAGAAGACTCATACCGACTGTAAGGCAATTGATAGTCAAAGTGAGGCTTGGTGATGAATAAAACAAAAGGATTTACACTGATTGAATTAATGATTGCTGTGGCAATCATTGGGATCTTGGCTGCAATTGCATATCCTTCTTATATTGAGTATGTTAAACGTACAAATCGTATAGATATGCAAACTCAATTGTTAATGATTATGCATAAGTTGCAAAATTATAAAGTTATAAATCATACCTATAAAAATGCAAGTTTATCTAATTTGAAGGTTGATTCAACTTATCCATCAACAGGATTATATGATGTCGAACTATCAGTCGATTCTGATGGGCAAGGGTATTTATTAAAAGCTTCACCTAGTGCAGGCAAAAGTCAAAAGAATGATGGTGACTTGTGTATAAATCAAGAAAGTTATCGTTATTGGAGAAAAGCGAATACCTGTGATAGAAGTAATTTAACTGCCACCTCAAACTGGGACGGCAAATAACCTTAAATTCAAAATTGTGGATAAACACTTTTTGATCTTTCATTCAGGGCAAATATCACGTAAAATATTGCCCTCTATGAAAGGGGTTTGAAATGTATCGATGGTCGGTACAGGGATAATCCGTAAAAACTATAAGGTTCTATCATGGTTGTTATTCGTCTTGCACGCGGTGGTGCTAAAAAACGTCCGTTCTATCAAATCATTGTGACTGATAGCCGTAATGCACGTGACGGTCGTTTCATCGAACGTATCGGTTTCTTCAACCCTACAGCTCAAGGTAAAGCAGAAAAACTTCGTTTAGATGCTGACCGTTTTGCTCACTGGGTTTCACAAGGTGCTCAACCTTCAGAACGTGTTGCTTCTTTAGCTGCTGAAGCTAAGAAAGCTGCAGCTACTGCTTAATTAGTAGTAGGTTACCCATGACACCAACACAGAATGTTCCCGAAGATCGTATTCAGATTGGACAGCTACGTTCAGCATATGGATTAAATGGGTGGCTCTGGGTCTATTCCAATACAGAACCTATGAGCAATATTTTTGACTACCTCCCTTGGTACATTGAGACCAAAGCAGGTTGGCAAACAGTAGATGTAAAACGTTGGAAACCACATGGCAAAGGCTTGGTTGTTTCGCTAAAAGGTGTGAGTGATCGTACCGCGGCGGATAACTTGGTTGGCGCAAATATCTGGATCTCTAAATCTCAACTGCCTCAAGCAGGCGTGGACGAGTATTACTGGTCAGATTTGAAGGGCTTAACAGTGTTAGGACTCGGTGAAGATGAACAAGAAGTCAACCTCGGTCAAATCCACGAATTGTTTGAAACAGGTGCTAACGACGTGATGGTAGTTCGCGCTACTGCTGACAGCGTCGATAGCGAAGAGCGAATGATTCCATGGCATAAAGATGTGGTACAGCGTGTTGATCTCGAAGCTGGTCGTATCTACGTAAATTGGGGCGTAGATTATTAATCCTTTAAGGATTGACGCAGCAGGAAAATAGAGGAGTCTGCGATGTTTTTTGCAGTCATTACGCTTTTTCCTGAAATGTTTGAAGCGATTACAGCCTACGGTATTAGCGGGCGCGCAGCAAAACGTGACATTGTGCAAGTTCATTGTATCAATCCACGCGAATTTGCTGAGGGCAACTACAAAAGAGTGGATGAACGTCCATTTGGTGGTGGTCCAGGTATGGTGATGATGGCTGAGCCATTAGCGAAAGCAATTCATCGTGCCAAAGAGCTTGCCAAGCAAGCGGGTGCTGTTCATGTCCCTGTGGTGTATATGTCGCCGCAAGGAAAGACCTTAAATGAACCTGCGGTACAAGATTTCGTCAAATATGATGGTTTGATTGTATTGTGTGGTCGTTATGAAGGTGTAGATGAGCGTTTGATCCAACAATATGTTGATCAGGAATGGTCAATAGGCGATTACGTTTTATCTGGTGGTGAACTCCCTGCGATGGTTTTATTGGATAGTGTGATTCGGAGACTTCCGGGTGCAATGTCTGATGAGCAATCACATGTGCAAGACTCATTTGTGGATGGTCTTTTAGATTGCCCACAATATACCAAGCCAGACCATTTTGAAGGTTTAGATGTTCCTGAAGTATTAAAATCGGGACATCATGCCAATATTGAGAAATGGCGGTTTTTGCAGCGATATCAACGCACTTTAGAACGCCGACCTGAGTTGGTTGAAAAAGTTGAATTGACCAAGCAGCAAAAGAAATGGCTAAAAGATTCCAAGGTTTAAATTTTTTAAATCTTATATTAGGCTCTTTATGCATTGAAGCGGTCAAGCATAAAGGGAAAGTCAATCGGGTCTATGCGCTTTAGCCTCTAGCCCCAGCGATGATTAGACCTCTTCTAACTCGCATAATCGGAGATACCCCATGAGCGGTAAACATCCTTTAGTACAAGCTGTTGAAAATGCACAGTTGAAACAAGACATCCCTGCTTTTGCTCCTGGTGACACAGTAGTTGTTCAAGTTAAAGTAAAAGAAGGTGAGCGTGAACGTCTTCAGGCATTTGAAGGTGTTGTAATTGCTAAGAAAAATCGTGGTTTGAACTCTGCGTTCACAGTACGTAAAATTTCTAGCGGTTTCGGTGTTGAGCGTGTATTCCAAACTCACTCACCAATCGTTGCTGGTATCGAAGTGAAACGTCGAGGTGACGTTCGTCGTGCTAAACTTTACTACCTACGTGAATTGTCTGGTAAAGCTGCACGTATTCGTGAAAAATTACCAGCTCGTAAAGCAAAATAATTTGTTTTACAACGCTGTAAAAAATGCGCCTTTTGGCGCATTTTTTATGCGAGAAAGAAAATTATAAACCTTGAGATTTTAGCCGGTTTGCATGTTGACGATAGACATCGACAGGATCTGGTGCGAACAACGCTTTGAGACCAAGCACTTGGTTGACTTCATCTAAATGGTTCCAGTTGTAGTTATCACGAATGGTTTTACCAAACTTGGCACTACAGCGTGATACGAGGCCATCATTGTCTTTTCCGCCATCGATCAGTAATGCGGTCACTTTTAGTGCTGAGTCTAAATCTAAAATATTGGTGATTTGGCCCACACCTGTAAATGAATAGTTATAAATGCCTTTTTCCACGCTATTACCATCAGCACAATTGGATTTAGGCAAGCCCAGAGGGAATGCTGCATTGTACTTTGCAGAACCCGCTAGCGTTAAACTTGAACCACCTGCCAATGCGTCATGAGGGTAAGTCTTTGGATCTAGACCTTGCGCCCAAACGATGGCTTTAGAGACAAAATTCACAGCTCCAACCAAGGGTGCTTCCACAGCGGTGCCTTCAGCTTTTAAAATTAAGTCTGCAACAGGGGAGCCTTGATGAGGTCCTGCAACACTGGTTAATGAAGCCACGACATCTGGGCGAACACCGGCAACATAACGAATCGTTGGTCCACCATGGCTATGTCCAATTAAATTCACTTTATCTGCACCAGTGAGTGCTCGGATTTCAAGGACCTGTTGTAAAAGTTGTTCGCCACGTACTTCGGTGGAGTTAAACGGAGATACGCGCGTTGCCCAGACATTTGCACCATTGCGGGCAAGATCAGGCAGGATTTGATACCAATAGTCGAGTCCAAATGAGTCCGTACCAACGGTAATGAAACCACCCATACCATGGTTAAATACGATTGGATATTTGGTCTTTGCATAGCTAGAACTAGCTTTGGCGGTGACTTGGGTTGCTTGCGATGCAGATACATTACCGATGCACGTAGCTGCAATTAAACCTGCTAAAAATGGTCCGTATTTCATGAGCGATCCTCAATGTATTATTGTTTTATGACAATATTTATTGTCACTTCTAATAAAGCAATAAAGATCACCTGTTGCAAATTGAAAAAGATTAACTGTGGCGCTAAATGTAACAAAATAAAAGATCACGAATTTTCAGATTGATAAAAGTAAATAAGAGGGCCGAAGCCATCTTATTGCATTTAAAAGTCAACGATAAGAATTAGAGTCCTTGCAGTTTTAAGCGGTTAGCATGTTGACGGTAGAGTGATACAGGATCTTGTGCAAATAGCCCCGTTAAGCCGAACATCATATTGGCTAAATCGGTATGGTTAAGTTTGTAGCTGTCATTAATGACTTTACCGATATAAGCACTACAACGTGCAACCATACCGTCATTGTCTTTATTACCATAAGACAATGGCCCGAGTTGCATCAGGATCGTGTCGATATCAAGTAGATTTGTGGTTTGCGCAACACCGGTCCATGAATAGTATTGAATGCCTTTGCTGTCGACTTGCTTTAAGTTCTTACTGCAATTTTCTGAAGAAGCCAAAACACCGTCCGCTACAGCAGATTTTGCAACCGTACTGTTAAATGTAGCAGAACCTTTTTGTGATAATGATTTCATTGAAGCATCAAAATCAATTTCAAGCTCTGGTTTTGCCTGACCTAAAGCAATCAGTGGGCCGACAATATAATCACCTAAAATATTGAAGGCAGTACGAGAAAGTGAGTTGCCTTGAATATCATCCGCTACTTTAGAACCGTGATAGGTGCCTGCAACACCTGTAATAGATGCAATGTACTGAGGTTTCGTTTGAGCTACATACAATACAGTTGGTCCGCCATGAGAGTGACCGATTAAGTTAAGTTTTGGCTTCCCTGTAATAGCCAAAACATCTTCAACTTGTGCAATTAACTGCTCGCCACGATGTGCTGTGGTATTTGCAGGAGATAATTGCGCTGCGAATACGGTTGAGCCATTTCGTGCCATATCTGGCAAGATTTGGTACCAATAATCCAGTCCGATGGTGTCGGTGCCGATACGTGACCAACCGAGCCAACCATGCACCATTAAAATTGGATATTTGGTTTTTGCGTAGTCAGATTTTGCCGTTTCCTTCACCTGAAGGACGCTAGGCGCAGCTTGAGTGCTTGCCGATATACTCATCGCTAAGCCTGCAACTGCAGCTACAGAGGCCATCTTGGCCGTGTTTACTAAAGATCGCATAAATGTTCCTTGATCTGATGTTGTTTTTATTACTTTTTAATAATGAAAATACTCTCTGTTTTTAAGCAACATCTTTGTGATTGGCTAGGCCATATCTTTGATTTTAGAGAGTTTGAATAAACAAAGATGCCTTGTCATTTTTTCATGCTCGGTTTGAAATTCCATGTCATTTTGGGACATGGGCTGCATTCACATGACATGTGTATTTATATACATTCGTCTTTTATTTTTGCTATTTATTTTAGTTGTTATCATTTAAGAACTTATTGAATTAAATTGTTTAATGCGTACAAATAAAAAAATTGTAAACAAAAAAAGGACGTCCAAAGACGTCCTGTTCAGTGCTGAAAGGGAGCCAACTTTTGAAATTACAGTCCCTGTAATTTTAAACGATTGGCATGTTGGCGGTAGAGCGCAACTGGGTCAGGTGAAAATAGGCTGCGTAGACCAAAGACCATATTCACTTCATCTAAGTGGTTGTGATTGTAGTCATCACGGATTACTTGTCCGATGTGGGTGCTACAGCGTCCAACCAAACCGTCATTGTCACGATTTCCATAGGCCAAAGGGGCAAGCTGACTAATCACTGTATCTAGTACATCTAATACATTCGTGGTTTGTGCTGTACCTGTCCATGAGTAGTAATACACGCCATTGTCGACTTTGGCACCCGACTGATTACAGTTCGCAGCCAGTGCTGCGGTTGGAAATTTTGCATTAAATTCAGCAGAACCTTTTTCACTGATCGCGGTAAGTGATGCATCAACACTGTTGGGTAGACTCGAGTTGCCTTCAGCCCAAGTAATAATCGGTGCTAAGAGTTGATCACCAAGTACCCCAAAGACTGAATTAATGGTTTTATTTGCTTGGATTTTATCTGCGACTAGAGAGCCACGATAAGTGCCTGCAACCCCAGTCACCGAAGCTACATATTCAGGTTTGATCGCTGCAATATAACGTGTGGTTGGCCCACCATGTGAATGACCAATGAGGTTCACTTTAGGTTGTCCGGTCAGGGCAAGGACTTCTTCGACTTGAGAGAGCAATTGCTCACCGCGAACTTCTGTCGACTCTAGCGGAGAAACTTGGGCAGCAAAGGTATTGGCACCGTTGCGGGCTAAATCCGGCAAAATTTGATAAAAATAATCCATGCCAAAGCTGTCAAAACCAATGCGGGTAAACCCGAACATGCCGTGGGTAAATACAATTGGATATTTGGTCTTGGCATAGCTTGCCGAGCTGTTGGCGGTGACATGTTGAAGTCCCGCCGCAGCTTGGGATTGTGTGCTAGCGATCGCTGCTGATGTAGCCATAATTGCGCATAAAAGAGCTTGTGGTTTTTTCATCATTTCATCCTGAAATTGAAGTTATTTTAAGGTTGTTATTTGCGTTTATTCTGCGAAGGGTAATTTCCCACCCTGATCGTGTACAGATTCAAAGGTACTAACGCGGAGCTGATCTTCCTTGGATTTAAAATGTTGATTACGGAGTTGCTGCACTGCTTGTTGTTTAGCGCTGTCACTCATATTGCTTTTCACAATGCTGTCACGCTCTGTGAGATATTGATTTACGCTAGATTTCCAAGAGCTGCGCTGGCTGTCTAGATTTTCAAGGCGCTGAGTAGCTTCTGGACCCACTAAATTTAACCGCATTTGATGGATTTCTTCGCTTGAACCACCACGGGCTTTAATGTCTGCTGTGAGCTTACGTAAATCTTCAAGTTTATTGATTTGTTCCAGATTTTCTTTCCAGTCTTCTGGGA
Source organism: Acinetobacter sp. YH12049 (assembly GCF_013419875.1). Taxonomy (NCBI): domain Bacteria; kingdom Pseudomonadati; phylum Pseudomonadota; class Gammaproteobacteria; order Moraxellales; family Moraxellaceae; genus Acinetobacter; species Acinetobacter sp. YH12049. Next base: position 52,866 of record NZ_VOZH01000021.1, read on the forward strand.
GTTCATCAAACAGGGCTTTTAGTTTTTTGGCTTTTTCAGACTCAGACAGTTTTTTGTCATTCACCACTTCCATGCGTTTCAGCGTGTATTCGTGATAGGTATTTTCCTTGCCAAATAAACCTTCAATTTCATAATCAGAAAAGAACTGTTTTCTTAAATTCTGTGTGCTGCTGTAGATCGAGCGATAATATTGTGGAGATTCTTTGTCGTCACTTGGTGGCTGTAAATTACCTAATTGTTCACGATATTTCATATAGCGATCCCACAAATCATAAATTTGGGACAGCGCCGGTTCTTTATGACCTTGTGCAATGTAGGCTTTAAAATCCTTTTTGATTTGATCTATCGACTTTTCACCATATTGAGTGATGAAATATTCAAAACAATTCCGTGTTTGTTCGTTCACGATCAGGTGGTTTGAACCATCCATACTGATTTGACAGTTAACTTCCGTGTCTTGTTGACTTGGACTGAGCAGTGAAGAACCGCTTGTGGCTTGTGCTGTAGCATTTTCGCCCTGAGCTAAAGGCGTATTTTGTTGTTGAATCGATTGATCTGAAGGATCATTTTGTGATGTTTTTGGCGTAAGCCAATACATGAATGCGGCTGCCGCAATAACCACAATGGCTAAAATCAGCCAGAGTTTATTTTTTTGCATATCCCAATGCACCTTTATTCCGTTTTAATTGTTTTATGAGTTCTAAATGTGAACTCAATATGACATAAAAGAATGATAAAAACATAGAAAAGTTGTAAACGCTTAGCATGGATTGATACCATGGCGCAGTTCTCTTTTTGCCCTATTTTAGTCATGAAAAAAGCTTCTCCTAAGATTCAGCGTCGTCCAGTACATGGTGTATTTTTATTAAATAAGCCTTTGGGCATTAGCTCGAATGCTGCATTACAAAAAGTGCGTTGGTTGTATCGAGCACAAAAAGCAGGACATACAGGTGCGCTAGATCCATTAGCCTCAGGTTTATTGCCGATTTGTTTGGGTGAAGCGACGAAATTTTCACATTTCTTGCTCGACTCGACCAAGCGTTATCAAACCACGGTCTTTTTAGGACACAGCACCACGACGGGTGATGTGGAAGGTGAGGTACTGATGGAACAAGCCGTACCTGTTTTGACGGAAGCCACGATTCAGCAGGTGTTGGCACAGTTCGTGGGAGATATTCAACAAATTCCACCGATGTATTCTGCGCTGAAAAAAGAAGGTCGCCCGCTGTACGAGTTGGCGCGTAAAGGCATAGAAATTGAGCGTGAAGCACGTCCGATTTCGATTTATGCCATCGAGTTATTATCATTTGATGAGAATAGTATTACACTCGATATCACCTGTTCCAAAGGCACGTATATTCGTGTTTTAGGCGAAGATATTGCCAAAGCATTAGGTACTTTTGGACATTTGACCTATCTACACCGTACGCAAACGGGGCATTTTGACCTTAATCCAACTTACACCATTGAATATTTGGAAAGCTTGACTGAAGTGGAGCGTGAAGCATTATTGCTGCCGGTGTATTCACCCGTCGATCATTTCTGCAAAGTGCAAGCGCCAGAAGGGCGTGCAGAATATTTCAGTCGTGGCATGGAAAGTAATATTGAACATGAGGCAGAAGCGCAGGTTTTGGTATTTGATGGGGAACGTTGCTTAGGTCTAGCGGAAATTACCGATCGTAAGCGCTTAGTACCAAAACGTGTATTAAATCTGGAATAGTCATTAACAGCCACTGAAGCCAAATTATGGAAATTGAAATCATCTTAAGCCTGCTATTTTTTGCATTTTTTGCTGGTGCAATTGATGCAGCTGTTGGCGGTGGCGGACTGATTCAAATTCCTGCCATTATGAATGCCATGCCGCACTTATCTCCGGCGACGGTGTTTGGCACCAATAAGTTGTCTTCGATTTTTGGTACAGCGTCAGCTTCCTATTCTTTTTTACGCCAAGTCAAACTCCGTTGGAAATTACTTGCGGTCATTGCAAGCTGTGCATTTGTTGCCTCCTTTGTGGGAGCAGCCTGTGTATCAATGATTCCTAAAGAAGTCTTACGTCCTTTCGTTTTGGTCATGTTGATCGTGATTGCGATTTATACCTTTGCCAAAAAACAATTTGGTCAGGTGCATGTACGCCAAGAACTGACTCCTAAAATCCTCGGTTTTGCCGCTATTGGTAGTCTGGTGATTGGCTTTTATGACGGCATCTTTGGACCTGGCACTGGCAGTTTCTTTATTTTCTTTTTTATTCGTTATCTACAAGCAGACTTTTTACATGCCTCTGCTTTGTCAAAAGTCGCCAACTTAACCACCAACCTTGCAGCACTGAGTTTTTTTGCGCCCACTGGCCATGTGTTATTTGCTATAGGCTTAATGATGGCTGTAGCAAATATTTTAGGCTCGATCGTTGGTGTACGTGCGGCAATTAAATACGGTAGTGGCTTTATTCGAATTCTTTTTTTGATTTTGGTGAGTATTTTGATTGTACGGCTAGGGTATCAAACCTTTACGGGACAAGCTTAAAACAAAACTTAACAGAGCTGCGCTGTATTCTGATGCGGATATGTTTAGTATAAAAATGAAGCACTTTATTTTGCTGAATTAAAAAAATACTCAGCTATCGCTAAGCATCAGAGGGCATCATCAGAATGAATATTTTTGAAGCTTTACGTCAAAGTCATGAACAACAAAGAGCGCTTGCAGAACAATTAGTACAAACTTCTGGTGATAGTCCAGAACGTCGGGATTTGTTTGACCGACTTAAAAATGAATTATTCGCGCATGCTGTCGGGGAAGACCGATATTTTTATATTCCTTTAATGATGACCGATTCGGGGCTGAATATTACCCGTCATGCCTTGGCTGAACATCATGAAATGGACGAACTTTTAGAGCAGTTGACTGAGACTGAATTTAGCAATCCGGGCTGGCTGGCCATTGCCAAAAAACTTTCAGAAACAGTGCATCATCATTTACAGGAAGAGGAACACGGTTTCTTTCAACAAGCCGGTAAAATATTGGATGATAAGCAAAAAGAAGCCTTGGCCAAACAATATTTAGCCGAGTATAAAAAATATAAAAAAGCGGATAAAGACAGTCTGACCGGTTAAGTCCTGTATAGAATCTAGACTTTTTCGAACCTTGTATTTAAAAGCTTAGATGTAAGAGCGCTTAGACAATTTGTTGAAAAATGGCGGCAATCCCGCCATTTTTATTTAACTATTTTGCCTTTAAAAATTTAGCTGGCTGTTTCCGATTTAGAGGAACGCATCGTCACCCCGACTGAGGCGAGCATAATGCACACCAGTGCGATCCATTGCCACATGCCGATACGTTCTCCCAATAAAACCATACCCGTAATAGCTGCCAGAGCAGGTGAGATACTCGACAATGTGCCATAACTCAGCTTGCTTAGAATCTTCAAGGCTTTGAGGTCTAGGGCATAGGGAATCGCTGTGGCTAAAATGGCAATCAATAGTGCTTTAGGCCAATATTGTGTATCCAATAAAGCTGCTGCGTTGTTATAGAGGCCGATGGGTAATAAGGTCAATGCCGATAAACTAATGGCAATGGTCAGTGCATGCATGCCAATATTTTGGTGTACCACTTTTTGCCCGAAATAAATATAAAAGGCCCAACAGAGTCCGGCAGCCAAGGCACACGCCGCACCAATCAGTGAGAAATTACCACTCTGGGCTTGTCCCCAAGGCACCATCAACGCAATCCCTAAGATCGCCAAAAACACCCAAATATAGTCACTACGATTTTTAATCGACAGCAATGCCAAACCTAGAGGCCCAATAAACTCCAGTCCTACAGCAATGCCTTGAGGGAGTTTGCCCAGTGACATATAGAACAAGACATTCATGAGGCACAGGGCTGCGCTATAGCAGAGTAAATCACGCCATTTTAAAAATGACAGCCGTTTTAAAATGTGCCAAGAGCGGAACATCAAACAAATAATAATCGAGGCAAAACACAGCCTTAAAATGGTCACGCTCAGTGGGTCTAGTACCAAAAACAGTTGTTTGGCAAAGGAAGCACTGATCTGATAGGAGATCATGGAGAGCACCATGAAAACAACAGCAAGAAGTTGTGAATTTGGCATGCGGCACACAGTTGTTGGGCGGCGTTGAGCCCTATTTTTGAATCAGTACAGTATAGCGGTTAATGCTGACAGTTGAGTGAATTTTAACATTTGATCAAATCATGATGGGTTCTAAATTTAATATTCTAAGGTTCGGCGGATGTAAGAGCAGGACTGAGCACATCATGATTCAATTTGAATTCAAAAAATTGAGTCTGAGATTCATGCAGTTCATCCATTGTCAGTGGGAACATATTTTGAATTTAAATGACTTTGGCTTTTTGCGTGGTATAGGTACACCCAATCGAGGCACAGATGATGACAGCAAGGGCTAACCACTGGGTCCAAAGTAATTGTTCATTTAAGAAAACAAAACCAGAGAGTGCTGCAATTGCAGGTTCTAGGCTCATAAGCGTTCCGAAACTGAGTGCCGTTAAATTGCGGAGCGCAATCATTTCTAAGCTAAAGGGGATGGCACTGGCTAAGGTGGCTAAAGCAAGAAAATAAAAGAGGCTCATCGGTTCAAAGGCATGTGCAGGAATCCCTACAAATAATGCAATTGGCATGAGCATACACATGCCGACAAACATACCTAAACAAACCGTATGGTTGCCTGAAACGCCAGAGGGTTTCTGACCTGCCACAATATAGAGTGCCCAACAGGCACCTGCGCCAAGGGCGAGGGCAATGCCAACAGGATCAAGTCGTTGTGCAGCTTGGTCAAAAGGAAAAAGTAGGATAAGGCCTAAAATAGCCAGTCCGACCCAAATAAAGTCAAATTTTCGGCGTGCAGCAAATAGTGCGACACTGAGCGGGCCCATAAATTCAAAAGAGACGGCAATGCCGAGCGGGAGACGATCAATCGACAAGTAAAATAATACATTCATCCCTGCTAAGGCACAGCCATAGCTCAGAATAGACGACCATTTCACTTGTTTAAAATTGATCTGCCAAACTTTAAAAATAATCGCCAAGATCAAAGCGCCCAGCATTAAACGCATGGCCGAAACGGTCAGTATGGGAAATTGACCGAAAAGATATTTGGCAAAGGAACCGCTGCTTTGCATGCTGATCATGGCAATAAGCAAGATCAGCGGTGCTTGGACAGCCGGTGCAACTTTAAAATTTGGCATAGACTAAATTTGTTTCGATGACTCGAATAGCGGGAGATTGGCAAAAGCCAGATTTTAAAAGTCTACTACAATAAAAAAACCACAGCCCGAAGGCTGTGGCTTCAGTGTCTAATTAATTTAGAACAATACGCGAACGCGGATGGTACCTTCCACTTCGTGAAGAGTATCCAAAGCTTCTTTAGATGCAGTTGCATCAACGTCCATCACAAGATAGCCCACATCGCCTTTAGTCATTAATGACTGACCAGAGATGTTGATACCGTGTTCAGCAAACAAGTTGTTGATTTTTGAAAGAACGCCTGGCACGTTTTTGTGGATATGAAGTAAACGGTGTTTGCCTTCAGTCAACGGTAACGCGATTTCTGGGAAGTTCACTGCAGATAAAGTCATACCTTTATCAGAGTAAGCAACGAATTTTTCAGCAACTTCAAGACCGATGTTCGCTTGCGCTTCCATCGTAGAACCACCAACGTGAGGGGTTAAAATCACGTTGTCTAGGCCACGAAGTGGAGAAACGAATTCTTCACCGTTTGCTTTAGGTTCTTTAGGGAATACGTCTACAGCCGCACCAGCAATATGACCAGATTTGATTGCATCAGCAAGATCTTCAATGATGACACATGTACCACGTGCAGCATTGAGGAAGATTGCGCCTTCTTTCATTTGAGCAAATTGGTCTTTGCCGAAGAAGTTGCGAGTTGATGGAACGTCTGGAACGTGTAGAGATACGACGTCTGCATTGGCAAGAAGTTCACCCATAGAACCGACTTGACGTGCATTACCCATTGGAAGTTTAGTTACGGCATCGTAATAAATTACGTGCATACCTAAACTTTCAGCAAGTACAGAAAGTTGCGAGCCAATCGAACCGTAACCAACAATACCTAAAGTTTTACCACGAGTTTCAAATGAACCAACTGCAGACTTGTTCCAACCACCACGGTGAGTTGAAGCAGATTTTGCAGGAACACCACGAAGTAATAGAATCGCTTCAGCAAGTACTAGTTCAGCAACTGAACGCGTATTTGAGTATGGTGCGTTAAATACTGGAATACCGCGAATCATTGCAGCATTTAAGTTCACTTGGTTTGTACCGATACAGAAACAACCCACAGCAATCAGTTTGTTCGCCGCTTCAAAAACTTCTTCAGTTAATTGAGTACGTGAACGAATACCAATGAAGTGAGCATCTTTAACCGCTTCTTTCAACGCTTCACCCTCAAGCGCAGTTTTACGGTAGTCAATGTTGGTGTATCCGGCAGCATTTAGAGTGTCGATTGCGTTTTGGTGAACGCCTTCTAACAACAAGAAACGAATTTTATCTTTAGGTAGAGAAAGATGTTGGCTCATTACGGCTCCGCTACAAAGGCCAAATTTAGTGCGCATATAATAGCATAGGAAATTAGCCGATATACATTTCCTTTATGACCCAAGACGTTGCTATTTTGGCAAATGATGTGTCAGAACAGGTCGAAAATGGTCGAATTAACCTTGTAATATTCAACAAAACATTGCAAAAACAGCTTTTTCTATCGGTTTTGTCAAAAAAAGCCAGTTATAGCTTATAATAATGCGACTCAAGCTAATCAGTACGATTCCGCTACTGATTGAATGCCCCCAGTTTCAGGCTTCTTCTTAAAATATGCATTGCCGCAGTTTTAACTGAAGATGATCTGGACCTTTAAAAAAACTTGTTTACTTCTTGCAAGGTCTGAAAACGATGAATGCTCCAGTCGCTTTAACCCCAGAGTTATTGACCCAATTGACCGCTATTGTTGGCGAAAGCCGAATTAAAACCGATGCGGATAGTCTCCAAAATTGGGGTCGTGACCATACTAAGCACTTCGATCCAAACCCGTCGGTCGTTGTTTTCCCGTCAAGCACTGAACAAGTTCAACAAATTGTCAAACTCGCAAACCAATTTAATGTAGCGATTACCCCAAGTGGCGGTCGTACCGGTTTATCTGCGGGTGCGGTAGCAGCCAACGGTGAAATCGTGGTGAGCATGGACAAGATGAACCAAATTTTGGAATTCTTCCCCGCTGACCGTATGGTTCGTGTACAAGCAGGTGTGGTAACTGAACAACTGCAAAACTATGCTGAAGAACAGGGCATGTACTACCCAGTAGATTTTGCATCTTCAGGTTCGTCACAAATTGGTGGCAACATCGGGACCAATGCCGGTGGTATTAAAGTCATCAAATACGGTATGACTCGTAACTGGGTGTTGGGTATGACTGTAGTGACTGGTAAAGGTGACATCCTGCGTTTGAACAAAGGCATGATCAAAAACGCGACAGGTTATGCGCTACAACACTTATTTATTGGTGGTGAAGGCACTTTAGGTTTAGTAACTGAAGCTGAAATTAAGCTCGAACGTCAACCACACGATCTACAAGTATTGGTTCTGGGTGTACCTGATTTTGATGCAATCATGCCGGTATTGCATGCTTTCCAAAAGAAAATCGACCTGACTGCATTTGAGTTCTTTGGTGAACTTGCAATGCAAAAAGTATTGGACAATGGTCATGTTCAACGTCCGTTTGAAACGCCATGTCCGTTCTATGTATTACTTGAGTTTGAAGCACCATTTGAACCGATTATGGACGCGGCAATGGAAATCTTTGAACATTGCATGGAACAAGGTTGGGTACTGGATGGCGTGATGAGCCAAAGCCTAGACCAAGTACATAGCTTATGGCGTTTACGTGAAGACATTTCAGAGTCGATTGCACCATTTACCCCATACAAAAATGATATTTCAGTACTGATTACGCATGTACCTGCATTTATTAAAGAAATTGATGCAATTGTGGCAGAGAACTACCCAGACTTTGAAATTTGCTGGTTCGGTCATATTGGTGACGGTAACTTGCACTTAAATATTTTGAAACCTGCGGATTTGTCTAAAGATGAATTCTTTGCAAAATGCCAAGTCGTGAACAAATATGTATTTGAAACTGTGAAAAAATATGACGGTTCAATTTCGGCAGAACACGGTGTAGGCATGACCAAAAAGCCTTACCTTGACTACACCCGTTCAGCAGAAGAAATCGAATATATGAAAGCTTTGAAAAAAGTATTCGATCCAAATGCGATTATGAACCCGGGTAAATTATTCGATCTTTAATTTTTAAAGACGTACTAGAACGCATCTTCGGATGCGTTTTTTTATGCCTTATTTTAACTCCGATTTTTTAAACAGCTTAATATACATCTATTTTGTCATGTTGATTTACCAAATGGAGCGAAAAGCCCCCCCATCGTTCATGTTGGGGATATAAGCGACCACCGTTAGGTGTTAATGTGATGATTGTTGTTTAATATATTGCTTAATAATCTCCAATGGCGCACCACCACAACTTGAAGCAAAGTAACTTGGCGACCATAAAGAGCCACCCCATAATTTGCTTTTAATTTCAGGAAATTCTTTCCTTAAGTGGCGACTTGAAACACCCTTTAAGCTATTCACTAAATTTGAAACAGCAACTTTGGGTGGATAATTGATTAATAAGTGAACGTGATCGTCTTCGCCATTAAATTCGGTTAATTCAGCTTCAAAGTCCAAACAGACTTTTTTAAACATCCTTTTCATTGAATCAAGCATTGATTTTGTAAAAACGTCTTTTCTATATTTAGTCACAAATACCAAGTGAACGTGCATATTAAAAACACAGTGGCGACCTGATCTTATTTCTTGATTTACCATGATAGACCAATTAAAATATAAAGCATGAAAACACTTAAATTACGCATAAAAGACAAACATTGCAAGGTGCTAGACCAATTGGCATCTGAGGTGAACTTTGTTTGGAATTATGTGAATGATTTAGGGTTTAAACATTTAAAGAGAAAGGGTGAATTTCTTTCATCCTATGACATTGATAAGTACACCAAAGGCGCATCTAAAGAGTGTGGATTACACAGCCAAACCATTCAGGCGATTTCTGCTGAACTCGTTACCCGAAGAAAGCAGTTTAAAAAAGCCAAGCTTAAATGGCGTGTCAGCAATAAGAAATCAGCAAGAAGATCACTTGGATGGATACCGTTTAAGAAAGTAGCGATCAAATACGCTGATGGATATGTTCAATATGGCAAACAACAATTTAAGCTATGGGATAGCTATGGCTTAAGTAAATACTGTATTAAAACAGGCTCATTTGTTGAAGATAGTCGTGGGCGTTGGTATGTGTGCCTTGTAGTGGATTCACTGAAACAAGAAAAACCGACAGCCACCAAAGCCATAGGCATTGATCTAGGCTTAAAGGACGTTGCAACCTGTTCAGATGGTACCGTGATTTCAAATCCTAAATTCTATCGAAAATATGAACAGAAACTAGGAATTGCTCAACGAGCAAACAACAAGAAGCGTGTACGTGCATTACATGCAAAAATTGCAAATAGTCGTAAAGACCATTTGCATAAGGCAAGCAGCATGCTTGTTAAGGAAAATGCATTGATTGTTGTTGGTGATCTCAGTGCTAAGAAACTCGTAAAAACTAAAATGGCGAAATCTGTTTTAGACACAGGATTTTCGGCACTAAAAACAATGCTCAAGTATAAATGCGAGAACGCAGGCGTATTGTTTGAGGAAGTCAATGAGAGTTTCACCTCCCAAATCTGTTCGTGCTGCGGTGAGATCACCGCAAGTAGTCCGACAGGTAGGATAGATTTGCGAATAAGAGAATGGCAGTGCAGTAATAAAAAATGTCTCAGTCTAAATGATCGGGACATTAATGCTGCAAAGAACATTCTTGCGCTTGGGCATAAGCGTCTAGCTGTAGGAATCACCTCCGTTTAAGGGAGGTGAGGATGTCAAATTGCTTAAATAGTGTTTTCTGTAAAAAATCTGCATGATAATGTGGTAAATCATAATTTTGAGTTGGGCTTATGAATCGTTTAATGGTTGTTTCTGCATTGTGTGTGGGGATGTTAGCGGGTTGTGCGACAACGCAGAAAATTGTGTCTAAAGTGGGTTCTTCTGCTACACCACTCGATCAGGTGTTAAAAGAACGTCCCGATTTGAGTAAAGAGCTGTCGACTGTGGAAATTCGTCAGTACTTTAACCGTGTGGAATCACCAAATGCAGGACAGGTGAAAGTGACTGAAACGGGTTTGATGGATGATTCAGTGAAATCGATTCGTACCATTTATAGTTTTAGATTTGTGGATGGGGAGTGGAATCGCGTAAATACGCAGAAGGAATATCAGTGCCAACGTGGTAAAAATACCAAGACTTTCCAAGCGACGAAGTGTCCTTAAACTGTAAAAAGATACGGTCTAAATTTTTTATAAAATATTCAGTATGGCGAGGTCCTTTCATTTAAAATTCGATGATTGGAGCTGGTATCTACTTTTGTTTCGGTAAAATGAGAAGTGTGCTTCGTAAGGAAACCAACTTGCGGAGCAACCTCCTTACCGCAAAACTCGTCAAATACCTTCTTCTATTGAGTAGGTCGCAGAAACGTTACATGTTGAAGTGTGTCCTGACTCGGACAGTTGCGAATGAGTTTCCGTGTATCTTAATTTTCATCCACGTCAATGACTCAGGTTCACCCGTGGGGGATTTTGCCCCTGTCACCTCCGTATTTTTCCCATTATGAATTGGGCAATACCGTGTCGCCTTTTTTATTGTTCGACCATTTAGGGATTAGGTTTCTGAAACCAACCCAACTGAAAAAAGGTGTGCTTGAACACCCACATCGTGGATTTGAAGCAGAATCGTTTTCTGTGTGCACTAGCCAAAACACCTGATGCTGAATAAAGCCAAAAAATACACATACAGTTAGAGAAAACGCTGCTAAACTAGATGAACTTACTCGGTACGTACGATCTGCTGTTTAAGTTCTGATGAATTTCTTATTGGCGTCTTGTGAATACGGCGCAAACCTTGCAAATTTCCTGCACTCTCCAAATTTTATATTTTAATATTTTACAGTGTTTGTCATTGAGCTGACGCGTCTTTCCACGAATATAGACTATGCCTGATTCCGACACATTTTTATATGTAGATAACAATGCAAAACGTACATACTGCAAAGTTAAGCCGTGCCACGTTGATGTTTCCTTTGGCATTGGTGTTATTTGAATTTTCAGTCTATATCGGTAACGATTTAGTCCAGCCAGCTATGCTTGCCATTACCCAAGAATTTGGGGTGAGTAGTGCGTGGGCACCTTCTTCCATGTCGTTTTATTTACTTGGTGGCGCGTGTGTCGCGGCTATTTTAGGGCCTTTGTCTGACCGCCTCGGCCGTAAAGTCGTACTGCTCGGTGGTGTGGCTTTTTTCACACTGTGTTGTTTGGCGATTTTACTGACCGACACTATTGAAAGCTTTTTAACCCTGCGCTTTTTACAAGGCTTTGGATTATCCGTAATTTCTGCTGTGGGCTATGCCGCCATTCAGGAAACTTTTGAAGAGCGTGACGCCATTAAAGTCATGGCATTGATGGCCAATATTTCCTTACTTGCACCCTTGATGGGGCCAGTACTTGGTGCCTTTATGATTGATCATGTGTCATGGCATTGGGGTTTTATTGGCATTGCTTTTCTGTCCTTTCTGAGTGGGTTTGGTTTAAAAGCCAAAATGCCGACGCAGCAGATCAGTATTCCGAAACAGCCGATTGGTTATATTTTTGATGACTTTAAACAGGTATTGAAAAATAAACGCTTTTTGGCCCTGACTTTTGGACTGCCGATGGTGGCAATGCCATTGATGCTCTGGATTGCACTGTCACCAGTGATCTTGGTGGAGGAATTAGGGCTCAGTAGCATGCAATATGGTTTGGCACAATTCCCCGTATTGGGCGGTTTGATTATTGGGAACTTGGTGTTGATTAAAATTATCGACAAATTGCCTTTAGGTCAATCGGTCATGATTGGTTTACCGTTGATGCTGTTGGGAACAGGCTTGGTAGTGCTTGGCATGTTCACACCGACTTATTTTTTAACGTTACTGATTATAGGAATGACTTTGGTCAGTTTTGGTGAAGGCATTAGTTTCTCCGTATTATACCGTTTTGCCTTGATGTCATCTGAGGTATCGAAGGGCACTGTGGCAGCAGCCGTTTCAGTTTTAATGATGATTTCATTCTTCGCGGTGATCGAGTTGGTGCGGGTGCTGTATGAAGGCTTTGGCTTATGGGCGTATAGCTTGACCGGCGTTGGCTTAATTTTACTGTGGTTTAGTTTCCCACGGTTTTTTGTTAAAAAGATTATGCAGCAGCGTAAAGCTAGGGGTGAGTTTTAAAAGTAGGCTAAACGGTAGTTCGCTATTATCTACCCATAAATCAGCGATAAAAAAAGCCCGACAATGTGTTTGATCAAGTGGTTGGGCTTTTTAAATTGTACGATTAATTTTGTGTAGTAAGTTGTTCAGACTGCTTTAATTTACGATCAAAAATAAAAGGACCAAAAGGCAAAATAGAAGCAATCAGGCCCATTAAAAACACACTAAGGGACCATTTTTGTTTTTCACAGACCACAAACAGCACCGCCAAGAATGCAATAAAGAGCACACCATGACCCATGCCGACGTATTTCACCAAAATTGGATTGTCCATCAGGTATTTCATGGGCATAGCAATAAACAATAATAATAGAAATGAAATGCCTTCTAATAGGCCCACAATACGTAAGGTCTTGATATTCATGTACAGTTTACATTCAAAGTCATTTAAGCCTTGAGTGTACCTGAAATAATGGGCCAAACCTAATATTTATTAAACAGATAAAATCCTTAAGTTGATGTATTTTAATAAATTAATTCTGAGTGATGGGCTTGGTTTAATTCAATATATGCTAAAGCCATTATTGAGTTTCGGCTTTTCATAATTAGCGTTTGAGCAATATCTATTTCGGTAGTGTGTTTTTGTGGACAATGACATGCTGAGGATATTTTGGAAAGTAGACTGAATTTTTTCAATAAACTGCTTATTTTAGGTAAGAGAAAAGCGGACTTAAAGTCCGCTTGTTCAAATCTATATGCAAAGTTGATTATTGAATCACACCACAGGCAATACGGTCACCGCCACCGCCTAGAGGTTTAGGGTCGTCAGAGTAATTATCACCACCGGCATGGACCATGATGGCTAAGCCTTGTACATCCGCCAATTTCAAGCGTGGTGCAATTAAATTCACTTTTGCTGTGCCATCCGTTTGAACTTGAAGGATCGGTAAGTCACCCATGTGACCGGTTAACGGTGTACCGTGGTGAGGTGCAGCTTTAGGGTTAAAGTGACCACCCGCAGCGAGTGCAGCACCCACTTTTCCATCTTTTTCAGCTGGGGCACAAGAACCTTTTTCATGAATATGGAAACCGTGTGGACCCGGAGGAAGCTGGGTTAAATTGGTATGAATAACCAAGCCAGCAGGGCTATCAACCAAGTTAATTTGACCGATGCTTTGACCAATACCTTGAGCAGTCACGGCATTGACCGTCACGGTTTTTGCATTCAGACCTGTTGAAGTCGAGGTACTCGCACAGCCTGTAAACATCAGGGCACTGACCGCAGCAAGCGCACCGAATTTAAATAGTGAAGACATGTTTGGCATCCTGTCTGTTTTTATGGAGTCTCAACCATTGAAACAGATGCGAATACAGGATGACAGATAATTTAAGTATTTGATTGTAATATTTGTTTAATGAATTCAAGCCTGAATTAAGGTTGTTCAGGCTTATCATCTATATTGTCTAAGTTATGTGCCAACGTTGCTTTGGGCATCATGACGGCTTCAATTTGGGTTTCATGCAACCATTCACGCCAAATGGCTAACAATACAGCCAAGATCACTGGCCCGATAAATAAACCAACAAGACCGAAACTGGCGATCCCACCCAAAACACCAAACATGATTAATAAGAATGGAATCTGCGTTGCCCCTGAAATCACTAAAGGACGAATCACGTTATCGGCTGTACTCACCACACAAACACCCCAAGCCATGACGCCAATGGCTTCAATGGTTTGACCTTGTGAAAATAACCACAACGATACAGCGGTATATGAAATCGGTGGGCCAAAAGGAATCAGTGCCAACATGAAGGTAATGATGGTTAATAACATTGGGTTAGGCACATCGGCGACAAAATAGCTAACACCGGCAAGTAAAGCTTGGGCAATGGCGGTAAGACCGATGCCATACACTACGGCACGTGTAGTATCCGAAATAGTGGCAAGATAATGATGAATACGTGGCCCGATCACCATTTCGAGGGCTTTACTGACCTGACTTAAAATGGTTTGACCATCACGATAGAAGAAAAATAAAGACATCACGGCAAAACACAGCTTAAAGATATTTTTACTGACTTCGCCGACCAGAACTTTACCGTAGTTCAAATGCCCCTGAATCCAAATTTGTACCGATTGAATAATACTGTTCGGGTCATTGTTCAGTTCATGCAGGGTACGACTGACTTCTTTACCAATAAACGGCAGTTGGCGAATAAAATCAGGCACATTGACATGACCAGAGAAAACTTGCTTTTGTAATTCAAAATACAAGTTACGGCCTTCATGTTGTAACAAGAAGATTGCAAAAATCACCGGCAGACCCACCACGAGTACCACCAGTAAGATCATCAGCGCCGCACTTAGATTTGCACGATTGCCACAAAAACGATGTACTGATTGATACAGCGGCCATGTCATATAAGCAATAATCGCAGCCCAAACGACGGGCACAATAAAGTATTTGAGTACGCTAAAGCTCAAAAAAATCAGGATAAAAAATAATCCGAACAATAAGACTTTTTGTAATGTAGGTGCGAACGTTGGCAATGCGTGCTCTGATTTTTTCATCATGTTGTGTTCAATCTTAACCGAAAAAAAAGCTCCCGAAAACGAGAGCTTGTTAACTTATGGTGAATATCTTTCAGGCTAGATCCTTGCAAGATTGGCCTTTATATCAGCGAAATGTGGAATGATGGGTTAAAACCACTCGGCTTCGTCTTCAATAATGGCATTGAGCACAGGTTGCCATTGTTGTTGCATACCGAGGTACAATTTTTGCGTTTTGTCAAAAACTGAAAGACCTTGCATGGCAAGTTGACCATAAGCGGTACGTTCAGAAATCCAAGCAACGGGCTGTTGTTCAACTTTATTGAAAAAATCTTGAATTTCTTTGGAATGAGCAGAATTGTGTTTTACACGATTGGCAAGCAATAAGATTTGGACTTTACCTTTACGAATCCGTTTAATTTCTTGCAAATGCTTTAAAAAACGACGGGTCGAGTCGATGTCAAAGAAAGATGGTTGTAGCGGGGTAATGATGGCATGGGCTTCACTGACCAACTGATCTGCATGTTCACCCGATAACGCACCCGGTGCATCGATAATTAGATATTCAATCCCTTTTGGTACATCACCAATCGACTTTTCATGACGCCAATCTAGGCTCTGAATTGGGGCGGCAGTCTCTGGGCGCTGTTTGAGCCATTGACGTGCAGACTTTTGATTGTCAGCATCTGCCAAGGCCACTTTATAACCTTTTTGCGCAAGTGCAGAGGCTAAACTGATTGCTGTGATGGTTTTGCCACAACCACCTTTTTGATTGGCAATTAATATCGTTTTCATCGACCTAAATAGATTTTATTCTGCTCATCCCTAGCATATCATTGTTTAATGCGGGGAATATGACAAAGAACCAAAGTCTAAGTTTTTTCTATACGTTTCGCTGTAATATATTAAAAAGATTAGGAATTTTAAATGTCTGTCTGGATGGCCATGCTCATTGGCGCGTGTATTGGGATTGTACTGACCACCTTAATATTAAGTGGCAGTCGCAATGGAAGGATTAAGGCAGAATACGAGCAATATATTGCAGAACTAGAATTGGAACATCAGCAGGCATTGGCCCATGCACAAAAACGCAGTGTAAATACCAGTCGTGCTGTTTTAAAAGGCAAAATGGCTGAACAAATGGCGCCGATCATGCCTGAATTTCAGTATTTACCTAGCGATGCAAAGTTTCTCGGTGACCCGATCGATTATGTGGTTTTTGATGGTTACACTGATTTTCGTGATGGTGATGGACTCGCTGAAGACATTGAAGTGGTGCTGATTGATATTAAAAGTGGTGGGGCACGTTTGACCAAAGGGCAACAAGCGATTGCTCAAGCCATTGCTGAAGGGCGAGTGCGTTTTGAAACCATCCGAATTGATTTTGAGCATATTTAAGCTCGCTTGATTCAGGCTCAGAACCGTCGAAAAGTAATAAGGACAGAATATCCACATGGAAAAACTCTTAGCGACTGCAGCCGTTTTTGCGCTCATGCTGTGGATATGGTCTGAATATTTTCGTGCCATTCCACATTTAGAGCAAACTGGTGTGCTGAAAAATTTTCAGGTCACACCGACTCAGGCATTTTCCGGTGAATATTTGCTGTTGGATAAACGCTACTACAGTGCGAGTAGTCGTACTTTACATCCGGCAGCACCGACCGTGGTGGGTGGCTTTCAAGACTTGGCCTATGTCAGCAATATTGATCTGCTACTGAGTTCAGGCGCAAATGATTTCCAGTCTTTAAAATATCATCTTGAATGGTCGCAGCAGAACCGCTGTTTTAGCGTACAAGCGAAAAATGTACCCTCGACACAAGTTGAACAGCTCAAGTCTGAATTGCAAAATGTCAGTGTGATTGCTCAATCCGAAGACGTTACAAATCGTATTCGCCGTTTAAAATCAGGGGATCGTGTGGAGATTTTGGGTGCATGGGTGGATGTGCATTCCATCAAAACAGGGAAGTCGTATCACACCTATAATGTGTTGAATAAAAAGCCCTGTCATATCCTAAAAATTAATGCCATTCGATTAGGGTGTGTTGACATTTACAGCCGATAAATTGAGCTAAAGAGGCAACCATATAAATATACAAGCTAAAGCAACAGCGCTTTGATAGTTACGTTTTAGCTTATCGTATCTTGTGGCAATTCCTCT
>NZ_VOZH01000022.1:0-66929 GCF_013419875.1 Acinetobacter sp. YH12049
TACTTCATGTACAACCATCATTTTAAAGGCGAAGCTATAATCACGTTGTGTGCGTTTAACTCGTTGTTCTTGTGCATGTTCCATAAAATAAGTCTCTTAAGGTGTAAACTTATTTCAGGACGGGACAGCATATAGATAAAAAAAAAGCGCATGATGACATGCGCTTTTTAATTTTCAGCTAATTATTTTTCAACGAATGCACGTTCAAACACGTAGTCGCCTAGAACGCCCATCTTAGGAGATTCTTTCAGACCGTGCTGGTCAAGTAGTGCAGCAACGTCGTCTAGGAATGCAGGTGAACCGCAAAGCATTGCGCGGTCAGTTTCAGGGTTGAAACGTGGAAGCCCAATTTTTTCGAAAAGTTGTCCAGATTCAATGGCAGTTGTTACACGGCCTTGAGTATGGAATTCTTCACGAGTTACCGTAGGGTAGTAAACCAATTTTTCTTTCGCGCCTAATTCACCAAAGAATTCGTGGTTAGGAATTTCATCTAAGATTAAATCTTGATAAGCCAATTCCGAAATGAAACGTGTACCATGTACAACGATGATTTTTTCAAAACGTTCGTAAGTTTCAGGGTCACGAATTACAGAAAGGAACGGTGCAAGACCTGTACCTGAAGAAAGTAGGTATAAGTTTTTACCAGGGTTTAAGTCATCTAGAACCAACGTACCTGTAGGTTTTTTAGATACTAAAATTTCATCGCCAACTTTTACTTTTTGTAAAATAGACGTTAAAGGACCATCTGGAACTTTAATAGAGAAAAACTCTAATTCTTCTTCATAGTTTGCGCTTGCAATAGAATAAGCGCGCATTAAAGGCTTACCATTTACTTCAAGGCCGATCATCACAAATTGACCGTTTTTAAAACGTAACGCAGTATCGCGAGTGGTTTTAAAAGAGAATAAAGTGTCATTCCAATGGTGGACGTGAGTAATCTTTTCGACGTTAAAAGCAGCCATTAAAGGTCTCAATAAAATTATCAAATTAGAACAGCTTACTATTCTAATCTAAAATCATTCTCGATAAACTGAATATATTTAATTGAACTTATCAGAAAAAGTGATTATGTCTGAGCTTAAAATGCCAATTATCGGGTATATGAAATCTCCCTACCGAGAAAAATTTGGTATTCCACGTCAGCCGAATTTGGTGCAAGTCGAATCTTATATTGAAATGGTGGAACCTTATAACGATTTATTGGCTTTCGAAGGGATTGATGATTTTAGTCATCTTTGGCTGATTTGGCAGTTTCATGAAAATAAAAATGCAGATTCGACAAAATTTCGTCCGCAAGTTCGCCCACCACGTTTAGGTGGTAATCAAAAAATCGGGGTATTTGCGACACGAAGTATGTACCGACCGTCACCAATGGGCTTGTCGGTTGTGCAGCTCAAAGCGGTGAAAAAAATTGGTAAATCGGTTCGCGTCTATGTTGTCGGTAGCGATTTGTTGGATGGAACACCAATTTTAGATATCAAACCGTATATTCAATATTCAGATGCAGTGATGGATGCGCAAAGTGGTTATGCGCAGGATGAGCCAGAAAGAAAATCTGTGATTTGGTCAGAGCACGCTGAGCAACAAAAACAGGTATTTTTGAATAATGGCAATTTAACCGAACAATTAACAGCAGAACTGGAACAAGTATTGAGTTTAGATCCACGTCCTGCTTATCAGCATGATGATGAACGTGTGTATGGCATGTTATTTGGTGGATTGAATGTAAAATTTCAGGTCTGTGATCTACAAATTCTGATTATTGATATATCTCAATAAAAAAAGGAGCTTTTAGCTCCTTTCAATTGCCTTTTGCATTTTTTAGGACTTCATCTTGGATTTCATCAGCCATGCTGTATTCTAGGTCTTTCAGATGGCGTTCAACTTCGTAATATTGTCCTTTTAATTCAGCATAGCCGAGCGTTACATCTTATTTACGTTCTAGGCAATTACACACCTGCTGCGCCCAATTTATCTAATGTGATGTCAAAAACTTGCTATAGTAGTTTTATGTTTGGGGAACATAGAACAATGACTTTTAATTTTGAAATTGACACTTCTTGGTGTTTAGACCAATTACAAAAAGATGGACGTATTACTGAACGGGACAAAATACTGATTCAAACCACGCACCGTCAGCGTGAGCAGTTGAAATGGCATCCTCTACAATGGATTGCCAATTTTAATTTAGTCGATCAGAGTCATCCGCAGTCTACCTTAACATTGAATAGACTTTGCCAATGGTTGGCAGAAAAGTCTGGAGTACCGTTTTATATTATCGATCCTCTAAAAGCTGATGTGCCTGCTTTGACAGCCATTATGTCTCAGGAATTTGCAGTACGAAATCGCATTTTAGCGGTTGAATTACAAAATGAGCATGTGCTGATTGCAACGGATCAACCTTATAAAAATGAATGGATTGCCAATTTAGAGAGAACGGTATTACCACGCAAGATTCAGCGTGTATTACTCAGTCCAGATCAACTACAGCGATATTTGGTTGAATATTACCAAGTGAGTCGTGCGGTCAGTAATTCGCAAAAATCATCGAGTTATGACCGTGAAAATAAAGGCGTTGAAGCGCTATTACAATTAGGTGATACACAAAATCCAGATGCCAATGATCAGCATATTGTGAAGCTTGTGGATTGGGTCTTACAGTTTGCCTTCGAACAAGGTGCAAGTGATATTCACCTCGAGCCGCGTAAAGATACAGGAAAGGTGCGTTTTCGTATCGATGGGGTATTACATACCATCTACAACATGCCCGCAAATACCCTGACAGCCGTGGTCTCGCGAATTAAGATCTTAGGTCGGATGAATGTGGCTGAAAAACGTAAACCGCAAGATGGACGTTTAAAAACCCGTACACCCAAAGGCCAAGAAACAGAGCTACGTTTATCGACGCTGCCAACAGCCTTTGGTGAAAAGTTAGTCATGCGTATTTTTGACCCTGAAGTCTTGGTACGTAGTTTCCAACAGCTCGGTTTTGAAGGGCGTCTGTTGGATGATTGGAAAGCATTAACCAGTCATAGTCACGGTATTATTTTAGTGACCGGTCCGACGGGTTCGGGTAAAACCACCACGCTTTATTCATCGCTCAAGCAATTGGCAACTGAAGAAGTGAATGTCTGTACGATTGAAGACCCGATTGAGATGTTAGAGCCGAGCTTTAACCAAATGCAGGTGAATACAGGGATTGATTTGGGCTTTGCTGATGGTGTACGGGCTTTAATGCGTCAAGACCCTGACATTATCATGGTCGGGGAGATACGAGATCATGATACGGCAAATATGGCGATCCAAGCTGCATTAACAGGTCATTTGGTGCTTTCAACTTTACATACCAATGATGCACCATCGAGTTTGACGCGATTACATGACCTAGGTATTCAGCCTTTTTTAACCGCAGCGACCATATTAGGGGTTTTGGCACAACGTCTAGTTCGTCAACTCTGTCCACATTGTAAGCGTGAGACTTTTATCAATGAACAAGAGTGGAAACATCTGACCTTTGAATATGCGATTCAAATGCCTGATTTTGTTTACGAGGCGGTGGGCTGTGATGAATGCCGTCAAACGGGTTATAAAGGCCGTGTGGGAATTTATGAATTTATGCCACTCAGTATTGAAACCAAGCAATTGATTGGTGCTAATGCAGATCTAACCCAACTACGTACACAGGCTCGTAAAGAGCATGTCGAGCCATTACGAATTGCCGGTGCGCGTAAAGTACTTGCAGGGGTAACCACTTTAGAAGAAGTCCTGCGTGTCGTGCCGCTCAACTAATGGTTCGATCAAAGTAAATAAAAACGTCTTTGCAGCTTAAGATTCGACTCATCTTGCTTTGTTTAAATAGCGCTATCGAAATAGACAAAGTAAGAGAGACCGAAGATGAAAACATTCACTCAATTGGTATGTGGTTTAGCATTTGCAGGTGTGGCATCGGTTGCAGTCGCGAATACAGCCGTTAATCAAACAGCAGTTGCACCGATGAAAACCACATCTGTGAAACATGCCTTAGGCTTAAAAGATGATAGTAAAGTTCAATTGAAAGGTTATGTTGTGAAATCGATGGGCGATGAAAAATATCAGTTCCGCGATAGCACAGGCAGCATTACAGTGGATATTGATGATGAACTTTGGCAAGGCAAAGCGATTTCAGCTAAAACACCGGTAACGCTCATTGGAGAAATCGACATTGATTACAAACCAACAAAACGTGTTGAAGTGGATGTCGATCAAGTAAAATTTTAATTTAGCCTGTCATTCAATACAGTGCTGCGCCATGAAAAAAACCACAGCAAGCTGTGGTTTTTTTATGATATGAGTAGATATGAGCAAAAGTTCGATACACTGAAGTCGGAACCATAGAAATAGGGTAGGTAAGATGCGAATTTTATTGGCAGAAGATGATGCATCCCAAGCAGACAGTATAAAAACATGGCTTGAAATGGATGGCTATAGTGTCGATTGGGTTGAGCGAGGCGATCACGCTATTTTGGCTTTAGAACAACATCAATATGATTGCATACTTTTAGATCGTGGCTTACCAAAAGTAACTGGTGATGAAATTTTAAAACGTATCGTACAGTTGCATCCGCTTACACCAGTTTTATTCATTACTGCTCGTGACAGTATTGCAGATCGTGTTGAAGGTTTAGATCTGGGAGCCCATGATTATTTGGTGAAACCTTTTAGCTTGGAAGAGTTGTCAGCAAGGGTACGTGCCCAATTACGTTTGCATCATCAGCAGCGTGATAATTCTCTGACTTTCGGGGAATTAAGTTTAGATGTACTAGCCAAAACGCTGCGTAAAAATGCGGAATTGATTACGCTGACATCGCGTGAATATCAAATTTTGCATAAGATGATGTTGAATCCTGAGCATATTATGACGCGTAGCCAACTCGAAGAATCGCTCTATGCATGGGGCGATGAAGTGGAAAGTAATGCGATCGAAGTTTTTATTTACCAATTGCGTAAGAAGATTGGCAGTGATTACATTAAAACCTTAAGGGGCTTGGGTTATCGCATGAATCTTCCTCAACAAAGTTAAGTCTATGAGTGATAAAAAAAGCATTTCCTTGCAGTCGCAACTGATTAAAACTTCACTGCTCAGTGCAATTTGGGCGGGAGCAATCTCTCTGTGTCTGATGTTGGGATTTGGTCTGTATCACATCATGAGTGTACATGATGCCCTGATGGACGAAGTGGCTGACATGCTCACTGCTACTGATCTCACGCTGAAGCAAGACGAACAAATAGATGAGTTGAGTGAAGAGTTTGATATGCAATATCAACTCATACAAGGGTCGCAAGTCTTAACCACGTCGGAACAACATACAGCATTTGAACATCAGTCCAATATAAAACAAGGATTACATTATCAATGGAGAGACGGCGCGCTTTGGCGTAGCTATGCACTTCAGGAGGATGGATTAACCGTACAAATCGTTCAACCGATGAAAACACGGCTGAGAGAAACGCTGCAAAGCGTACTAGGCTATGCAGGGATTCTGTTGATTGTCTGGTTGATCCAATGGCTATTACTACATATTTTGATTAAACGTCAATTGAAAGTTTTACAGCTATTTTCAAAACAAATCGCTGAAAAAAATGTAGATGACTTACAAGCCATCGTCTTAGCTGAACCTGTATTACAAGAACTAGAGCCGATCCAAACACAGCTGAATTTTTTATTAAGCCGATTAGATCAAGCCTTAGAGGCGGAACAGCGTTTTACCTCCGATGCCTCACATGAATTACGCTCACCGCTGTCTGCGATTCAAATGCGACTTCAGGTATTAAAACGAAAATATCCCGACATTCAGCAGGATTTATTGAGCATACAGCACGATGTTAATCGAGGAACACGGGTTTTAGAAAATCTACTGATTTTGGCGCGGCTCGACCCGACGCAATCGGAGCAATTAGATAAAAAACAGAACGACTTAGAACAGCTGAGTTTACAAGTCCTTGATGCTTTACAGCCTTTTATTGAAGAAAAGCAGATCGAATTGAAGCTACAGAGTCACACTGTACGGTTTGCTATGAATGCCGAATTGATGTTTAGCTGTCTGCGAAACTTAGTCGATAACGCCATCCGCTATAGTCCTGAGCAAGGACAGGTCAAGATTGATTTAACGGCTTCAGCGCAGCAAGCGACTTGGACGATCGAAAATCAAGGTGCAGGACTGACAGCCGCAGAATTGCAACGCATTGGCGAACGGTTTTACCGCGTATTAGGAACAAAGACACAAGGTTCAGGTTTAGGCATTTCAATTGCACAAAAAATTGTACAGTTACATCAAGGTCATTTAAGTGTGGATGCCTCTGAACTGGGCGGCTTAAAGGTACAACTCACTTTTCCAATCCGCTAAAAACACGATTTGCTCTATTGAATTTGAGCGAAAGAGTGTTGTGAGAGGAAGATGAGTGTTGCGATTTAAATTAAGTTTGAGTAGCTATAAAACTTAAAAAGCAGTAAGCGGATGGCTTACTGCTTGTGTCCACGATTATTTTTATTGCGCTGATAATTATTATTTTTATCAGAAATTATTTGGTCAAAATAAGGCGATTATTTCGTGTTAAACGTAGTCGATATTCTTCACCTGCATGCATAATTCGAATTTCACGTCCTAAGGCAAAAAGGTTGTTTGAATGTAGCATTGGCAGTGAGTGGTGTGCTTCATTGCTACGAGTAAAAAGGCTAAATGGTGCGTTCATTCCGTCGACTCCGTGGTGTATTTCTGAATGGTTTAAATGATAATCATTATCGAATAGGCCTGTCAACGGTAATTTTAGGATTTTATAAAAAAGATAAATTTGCTTACACTTGGATATCAATTGGAACAGAGTAGAGAGCAGGGAACTATGTCGAAACCGCAAATCGATGTCGCCATTGCGATTTTATTGCATCAAGACAAAGTACTGGTGGGTTGGCGTGAAGCAAAACAACATCAGGGCAATAAACATGAGTTTCCGGGTGGTAAAGTCGAGCAGGGTGAAAGTCCTGAACAAGCTTGTCGTCGTGAAATTTTTGAAGAAGTTGGCATTGGTTTACATGACTGGCATGCTTTTGATTTTATTCAGCATGAATATGATGATGTCATTGTGAAATTACATTTATTTCATGCCACTGTCCCGCATGCGTTGCTGAATGAAATCCAAAAGCCATGGGCCTGGTATTCACGTCAACAACTGATGAGCTTGAATTTTCCAAAGGCCAATCAAGCTATTTTGCAGCGTTTATATTGGCAGCAACAGATCAAAATCACTGCTGATCTACCAACATTTGAAACGCTTCAAGAGACGCTGTTGTATTATTGGCGAGTCGATGCCAGCGCAGAAAATGCAGAGGCATTAAATCAATTACCAACAGTGATTTTAAAACAACTGATGATTAATGAAGATCTATGGTCATTGCTCTCTACAGAGGTGCAAGCACATATTTCGGCTTTACATCTTAAGCAGTACCAATTGCTGAAAAAAAATAAAGGTGATTTACAGCTTGGGAAGCGCTATATCGCCGCTTGTCATGATCAAGTTTCTACGTTGCATGCGCAAAAAATTGGCTGTGATGCCATCTTTATTAGCCCAGTTCTGGCGACACAAAGTCATTCAGAGGCGCAAGGAATGGGATGGGCGCATTTTTCTGAGATTGCACGAAGCATAGAGATCCCTGTTTTTGCTTTAGGTGGAATGCGTCCTGAATTGCTAACTATTGCACAGCAACATCATGCTTATGGGGTGGCAGGTATTCGTAGTTTTTAAATTAAAAACTGATGTTACGCAGTAACATAAGACGCACAGTTTGCTTCAGATAAAAGAATGATACGTGGTAAGGTCATCCGCAAGTGTTTGAGACAGGACTCCTTCTAATCAAAAATGGTTTTGCGATACTTTGAATAATTTGACGCTAGTGAACGAGTTTTGCGGTGAGGAGCATTGTTTTGTAAGAGTACCTCCAGCCGAAGGCTAATCCCTTTATTCAAACCCTAGATGTAAGACTCCGTTGAATAGACTTAAAAACCATTTTTAATATGCGAAATTACTTTTAGGTGCGTAACATCAGTTAAAAATACGTGCATTGAATTAAATTTGTATTTGAAAGTCGATATTCAGATTTAAAATAACTTTTAGAAATAAACTTACTTTTAGTATGTAATGAATAAAAAAGCCTGATCTCAATTAAGATCAGGCTTTTTTATGGGGGTGCTTAAAGAGCTTTAATGGCTTGTTGTGCTTTTTGAATGGTGCTGCTTTTCTTTTGCATTTGACCGGCTTTTAAAACAACATTCCAAAGCTGTTGTTTCATCGGCTTGGTTTGAGCATAGCTTAATCCACGCAGTGCCAACGATTCTGCATTCGCAGGCTGATTTTTTCGATTGGCGATCATTGCCAAATATAAAAAAGTTTCCGCAGATTGCGGTGCCAAACGCTGTGCTTGAGTTGCCGCACTTTCAGCTTCATTCCATTTTCCATTGGCATAAGCGGTTTGCGTACTTTTCATCAATTTTTTGAATGCAGGCAAGTCGCGGCCATCATCAAATTTTTGAATTTGGGTTTTCTGCTCAGGAATAACGATGCGTTGACGTTTAATTTCTGGATGGTCATATGGCGTAATAATGACCCCAGAAGAGTCATGGATATCTGCCTTTTTTTCAGGTGGAGCAGGCGGCTTTTGCTCAGGTTCGACTATGGTTTGGCAACCAGCCAAAATGATCGTCAAAACGCTCAGAATACTGAACGTTTTTAAAACTTTAATGTTTTGCAATTTAATTTGTATACTCTCCACTTGAGATGATGCGAGGTTGATCAGATGAACCCTGATCATTATCGACATCACTTTCACGAATGTAGTCACCTAAACTATCATTTTGTTCCTGAGTTGGCTGCGTCTCTTCAGTATCAACTGTGTAAGGTTCTACTTCATATTGTGTCGAACCACATGCCGTAGCCTGATTTGGAATAGAGTTGCGCGACAGAGGAATATACATCGCACCTGTACAATGCTGTGCAGATAAATTACCTGAATAACGGTCTAACCAATGCCACTGTACGCTGTCTGGTTGACGTAAATTAACTGGTTTTTGACGTAACTGCTTCATGACATTGGTCCAAACAGGAAGTGCTCCTGACGAACCAGTTAAGCCTGTGACTTTGTTGTTGTCTAAACCTAACCAAACCACACTTAAGTAATTACCTGAATAACCTGCAAACCATGAGTCACGCGTATCATTGGTTGTTCCTGATTTACCTGCAAGTTTAAGTGAAGCCGGTAATGATGCATAAGCAGAACGGCCTGTCCCTGAACTCATCACTTGTTGTAAACCGTAGTTCAAGATAAAGGCTGCATCAGGTGCAATAGTCGGTTGTACCGTTAAGCTATAACGATCTAATAAACGACCATTGGCATCGACCACTGAACGAATAGCTTTCACTGGATATTTGAAGCCACCGGTTGCAAAGTTTCCATAGACACTCATGACTTCCATCGGTGACATATCGATAGCACCGAGGTAAATCGAAGGGTAGCTTGGAATATTAGAAGTCACACCAAACTTTTTCAGATGGTTAATAAAAGTCGACATACCGAACTCTTGACCTAAGCGTACCGCAGAGAGGTTATACGAGTTTGATAGGGCATCGACCATTGGTACGACACCATGTGCGCCACCACTATAGTTTTTCGGTGTCCAAGCTTTGCCATCACTTTGAATGCTGATAGGACTGTCTTCGATTTGACTCGCCCAGTTATAACGGTTGGATTCTATCGCACTGAGGTAAATCACAGGTTTTAGCAATGAACCGACTTGACGTTTAGCATCCATTGTACGGTTAAAGCCGGTAAAGTCCTGCGTTGAACCGACTGCTGAAACCAATTCACCATTTTCAGGATGAGACACCAATACCGCGCCTTGTAATTCTTTTAAGCGTGCTGGATTGGCATTGCTTAAACGGGCCACAGATTCTTTAAATGCAGTTTGTACACGGGTTTGTGCAATCGGGTCCATCGCGGTGAAAATACGCAGACCTTGATTGGTCAAATCGCTTTCTTGGTATTCAGTACGCAGTTGACGACGCACGATATCCATATAGTCTGGGAAGCGAGAAGGGCCCAATGTTGGTTTTGTAATGACATTTAATGGACGTGCAGACTCAGTTTCATATTGTTCCTGAGTTAAATAGCCCATCACCACCATATTGTTCAACACAATATTACGGCGTTTAATCGCACTTTCAGGGTTTTTCCACGGATTAAATAGAGTTGGACCTTGAACCAAACCGACTAAATACGCCTGCTGAGCAATATTTAGTTCACGTAGGGGTAAACCAAAATAGAATTGTGAGGCTAAACCATAACCATTGATGGAATAGTTACCGTTTTGACCTAAGTTCACTTCGTTTAAATAAGCTTCAAGAATTTCATCTTTGTCATAGTGAAGTTCAATCAGCATGGCCATTAAGGCTTCGTTGGCCTTACGCTTAATGGTTCTCTCAGGCGATAAATAAAAATTTTTCACCAATTGCTGAGTGAGGGTCGAACCACCTTGACGTTTTCCGCCTGTGACATTACTCACAATGGCACGTGCTGTACCACGAATCGAAATACCATGATGTTGATAGAAATTGCGGTCTTCGGTAGCAATTAAAGCTTGGATTAAAGGCTTAGGCACTTTATCAAGTTTGATCAGCACACGGTCTTCATTGTGCTGAGGATAAATACCACCAATTAACATCGGCTCTAAGCGGGCAATACCACTACTTGAAGGCTTGGTTGCACTCACTTCAGTGATTTGATCTTCACCAAAGGTCACTTTAAGGACTTGTTCAGGGTCGACACTATCACCAAAGTCAAAACCACGCGTATGGATATAGGTCACATTGCCAGAAGTAACGTAACTCCCTGTTTTCGCATAGCTATCTTGAGCGTTATAGCCCAAAAGTTTCAGTTCTTGGTTGAGGTCTGCTTGGCTTACAGGCGCATTGGTATAAATTTCTAAAGGACGAGCAAATACCTTGGCTGGAATATCCCAACGTTGACCTTCGAATTTATCCCGTACAATATTATCTAGACGAATAAGATAAATGCTGAACACGAGAAATCCGCCGATAATCAACAGCGAAAAAATCAGTGCAATTATGCCTATGCCACGTTCAGACTTCATAAATAGTGATAATACCCTGAGAAATTTTGCTAATCATGCGAAGCTTTTCAGTATTTTGCAATATTTAAACTGTTATATGTATGCAAAATATTGGAAGCTACTTCACTAAAGTCGAAACTTTAAAGTTTTTTTAAATCATTTCTGTTAGTGATATGATACCAATGAGGCGAAGCGGAGCAAAAGCGCAGGTGCAAATTTCACATAAATCATTTCGAAACATTGGGTTGATTGGTCGTCCAGACAAATCATCAGTGATCGAAACCCTATGTTTGATCCACGATCATATTTTGAGTTTGGGATTACATCCTGTATTTGATACGCAAACAGCGCAGCTGGTTCCCTACAATAATACTCAGACGGTCAGCCGTAATTTATTGGGTGAAGTTGTCGATTTGGTGATCGTTGTCGGAGGTGATGGTTCATTGCTTCATGCCGCACGTGCCTTGGTGAAATATAATACCCCTGTGATTGGGGTGAACCGTGGTCGTTTGGGCTTCCTGACCGATATCAAACCGACAGAAGTGATTTTCAAGTTAGATCAAGTGCTCAAAGGTGAGTTTCAGCTAGACCGACGTTTCTTGTTGGAAATGGAAATTCGCTCGAAAGGCGAGTCGATTTATGATGCTGTAGCTTTAAATGATATTGTGCTGCACTCGGGTAAATCGGTACACATGATCGACTTTGAACTGAATATTGATGGGCAATATGTATACCGCCAACACAGTGACGGTTTAATTGTTTCGACACCAACCGGCTCTACAGCTTATGCATTATCTGGTGGTGGTCCGATTGTCCACCCAAGTATGGATGCGATTGCCTTAGTGCCAATGCATCCACATACTTTGTCGTCACGGCCGATTGTCGTCGGCGGACAAAGCGAAATTAAAATTTTGATTCGTGAAAATCGTGTTCTACCAATGGTCAGTGCCGATGGTCAACACAGTGTATCATTGGGTGTAGGCGATAGTTTACATATCCGCAAACATCCATTTAAGCTCAACTTATTACATCCACCTGGTTATGACTTCTATATGGCATGTCGTACCAAGCTAGGCTGGAACCAAGATTTTGACTCATTAAAGCAGGATTAATTATGAATATTGAACAGATGCTTGCCGTACTCGATCCTGAAATTGTTGGTCGATTAAAAACGGCAATTGAAATTGGTAAATGGCCAAATGGCGTAGCGCTGACTCAAGAACAACGTCAAATTTGTATGCAAGCGGTGTATGCATGGGAAATTAAACATTTGCCAGAAGATGAGCGTAGTGGTTATATCGACCGCGGGACCAAAGAAGAAGATGAGCATTGCGACTCGCATGTGGAAGAACCTGAGTTCAAGCCGATTCGTTTCGTTTAATCCGTTTTCTGTCTGATTGAAAAAGCCAGCTTAATGCTTAATGCCAGTCAGTTAAGAGATTGACTGGCTTTTTCTTGGGTATTTTTGAGGTTTTCCTTTTACAACCCTTGGATAACTCCTCACTCTTCTCTCAGGTATAACATACCGATTAGATTTCTCCATTAAACTTTCCAGATGTTTGGGGAGATTACCTGCAGAAGCCAAAGAGTCGAATCTGAGTAAATTAAGAAGGGCAATAGATGCAATATGAAAACTGATTCTCAAAGGACTTACTTTAGCTCGTTGAGCCATATGTTTCATTTGTCGTCTCAGAACATTATAGGCAATCAAGACACCCCATAATTCTTGATAAATTAAGTCTGGTTGCTTGCTTCTTAAGAGCTTACCTTTCTGCAAATTGCTTTTAATTTCTCGGTAACACATTTCAATTTCCCAACGCTGAGCATATAACTTTGCCAAGGCTATAAGTGGGTATGTCTTTGAATCTAATAATGAAGTAATGTAACGTCTGATTTTTCCTGCCTGCTCAACTTCAATCAAACGTGCCTCCCAATAATCCCCTAACGTTGGGTTAAGCTTCTTGGCTCTAGGTGATATTGGCATCCTGATATGAAAATCATGTGGGGAATTCCGTTTAATAATTTCATAACGTAAATTATCTTTTGCTCGCATCAGCCAATGACTTGATTCTGCACGTGTTTGCCACCCTATTAGAAAATCAGCAGAGAAATAAGCTCGATCAAATAATGTAATACTTTGTGCTGGAGGAGATAATTGATTTGCTAATGTGAGTTCACCCTGATCCATACTGCCTATTTGGGCATCTATGATTTCATGGGTATTGGTATTGACTAGGCACGTGGCTCTCACTTGTGGGTAAGGTGCTACAGCAGTTTTACCTTTAGATGAGCCAAAATGATTAAAGTTCTCTTCGGTCAGCGGCATAGACCAAACCACCCCATCAACAGCACATATGCTAAGTCCTTGAAAGCTTGAATATTGTTGCTGTGTTTCATCAAACCATGCTTGGCTGAGCAGAGAGAATAAGGTACTTAAAGGCTCTTGTCCTAAACGTTGTCGTGCTTGGACTGCTGCACTAGGAACACAATATTCTGTTGTACCAAACACGAGGTTTAATTGCTCTACAACATAGCTGATGGGTTGATTTCGAAACAAGGCAAGCCCAATAACAAGCCAAACCACATGCTCAGCAGGTAATTTTCTCCTTCTGATTGATGCCTTACCTGTTTGATGCAGGCTTGTTTCAATCCAATTTAAATCAATAAGTTCACAAAAATGGTTGAGTGATGGGAGAGAATGTTCAAGAGTGGATTCTAAATGTTCAGATAAAGACATAAAAAAATGAGCGTATTTACATACACTCATTTTTACTACATTTTACTAAAATTTGCTTAACTGACTGGCATTAAGCTTAATGCTGGCTTTTTATTGGCTTGATGCATGCCTAAATTTTTTGCTTCATACTGCTTATTTAAGCGTGACGATTTGCCCACATGGTTTTGGCAGTTTGCATTGCATCATCAAAACTTGCGACGGCGCCCATGGTATACAGTGCGATTCCCATGGTTTCGGTCACTGCGATTTCACCATATTCATGTGTCTGCTGACCGTCCCAAACGGCTTTAAAAACGGCCAAATCAAGTTCTTCTTCGACTGGACTACGGTTGTCCGTCAGTTTAGGCAACTCATGTTCATACATTTCACCATCCTTGATGCCACAAATTAAGGTTTTTGCATCGGGGTTACGTTCGAATTCACCACCTTCACCCTTAATGACAGCACTATTTTGATAACCCAATTGGAATGCCGCACGTTGGTGTGATCCACGATAGGCTGGATGGAAAATCGCTTGCATGGTGGCTTTGGCATTAAATGGATTTATCAGACGCGCAAGGGTGTGAATTGGGGAACGTAAGCCCATGACATTGCGTAGTGAAATTAAATCACTGAGTATTGGTGAAATGACGTCGAGCGGAATATAAGCAAAATGACGTTGTATAAGCTGCTGTTCCACATCTGTATCATTTTGGCAAATAGGAAAACCCAAATACTCTAATACTTGTTCTGTATAAAGGCGGTTAATGGTATGACCTGAAGCGCCATGCATTACGACATTGTAGCCGTGTTTTGCCAGCGTTAATGCGGCCAATAAAAACCAAGGATAATGTTTGCGTTTACCTGCATAAGATGACCAATCTAAATCGACATCAAGCTTTTTAAACTTGAGCTGATCACGTGTGGCTTGGACAAAGCCTGTCAGTTCATCGACAGATTCTTCTTTTACACGCAATAACATCAAGAAAGCGCCCAATTGAACGTCTAAAACCTCATCTTTTAAGATCATGCTGAACGCTTGGTAGGCTTCATCATAAGTGAGAGAACGTGCGCCATTTTTACCTTTACCCACGATACGGACAAATTGCGCAAAAGGATGTTCAAAATCTTTGTAAATATTTCGTTTATTGTTCATGCAAATACTGGGCTTAAAATTAGGACTTAAGGATAGTTTACTTCTATAGTTGGTATTTTTCAGCCTGATAACAGGTTTAAAAAAGGATGTCTTTAGACTATCGTCTAATAAACTCGGTCTATTATTTAACCGAAATTAACATTTGTGGCAGAACAAGCCATTAAAAAACAGGTAAAATTTAACCTACTTTAGTATGTGTTTCATCTCCTGATCAATGCGCTGATTTTATATCAGGTTCTGATGTGATTATTTAATCACCATACATATTTCGTTTTTCTGTATTTGGCTAAGTCAAATACCTTTGGTGCTCTTTTGTCGAAGACAAAGGGGTTTTGGGCTGTTTATTTTTTGAAAATAGACAAAAACTGAATATTTCTTTGAAGCAGAAATATATCGTGAAGTAATGTCATGGCTAAAAAACCAATTTATAAGTCACTATATTTTCAAGTGATCGTTGCCATTATTGCGGGTGTATTGGTGGGGCATTTCTCACCAAGTGGCACACAAATTATCAATGGTACCGAGCAATACGTAAAAGGCTGGGGTGAATTGTTCTATCCACTAGGACAAGGTTTCATCAAGCTTATTAAAATGATTATTGCACCTGTGATCTTCTGTACCGTGGTGAGTGGTATTGCAGGTATGGAAAGCATGAAATCTGTGGGTAAAACAGGTGGTGTCGCTTTACTATACTTCGAAATTGTTTCGACCATCGCACTCATCATTGGTCTTGCAGTAATTAATATTGCAAAACCAGGTGTAGGCATGAACGTAGATCCAGCATCTTTAGATACTTCAGGTATTTCTAAATATGTTGAATCTGGTGCAGCACAATCTACCCAAGATTTCTTTATGAATATCATCCCAAACACCGTTGTTGGTGCGTTTGCTGAGGGTGAGATTCTTCAAGTTCTATTATTTGCCTTATTATTTGGTTTTGCATTACATAAACTTGGTGATGCAGGTAAGCCTGTATTGAAGTTTATTGATCAAATTGCACATGTATTCTTTAACATTGTAAACATGATCATGAAGCTTGCGCCAATTGGTGCCTTCGGTGCGATGGCTTATACCATTGGTAAATATGGTATCGGTAGTTTGGCGCAATTGGGTCAGTTGATCATCTGCTTCTATATTACCTGTTTGCTGTTTATTTTCCTTGTACTTGGCTCAATTGCACGTATTTGCGGTTTCAGTATCCTCAAAATGATTCGTATGATTCGCGAAGAACTCTTGATCGTACTAGGTACGTCATCTTCAGAATCTGTACTGCCACGTATGTTGAAAAAACTCGAACTTGCTGGTGCAGAAAAATCTGTAGTGGGTCTTGTTATTCCAACAGGTTATTCATTTAACCTAGATGGTACGTCTATTTACCTAACCATGGCAGCAATCTTTATTGCACAAGCGACCAATACACCGCTTGATATTTCGCATCAGATTACTTTGTTATTGGTTCTACTCATTTCATCTAAGGGTGCTGCGGGTGTGACAGGTTCAGGCTTTATTGTCATGGCTGCAACACTGTCTGCTGTGGGTCATATTCCTGTTGCTGGTTTGGCATTGATTCTTGGTATTGACCGTTTCATGTCAGAAGCACGTGCATTAACAAACCTTGTAGGTAACTCATTGGCAACGATTGTGGTTGCAAAATGGGTGGGTCAATTAGACAAAGAAAAACTGGATTTTGCTTTGGCAAACCCTGAAGAAATTGACCGTCAGATGCAAGAAGAAGGTAATGCACATCATGCCTAAGGCTGATGCTGTGATGTAAAAGATGTAATTAAAAAGGAAGCTTCGGCTTCCTTTTTTAATGCAAGGTCAAAGCCAAATTTGAACGCTTTAGTTTTTAGGCATGACGGCTGTTCTAAACTGCAATAGGATGGAGCTCAACAAAATAACAAACTCAACCAAGGAAGAAACACATGCTAGCTTATGATGCAGACTTAGAATTATTTCGAGATAACTTTCGCCGCTTTATGGCAGAGCATGTCGCACCACATTATGAGCAATGGGAACGTGAAGGCATTATGCCGCGTTCAGTATGGAATGCTTTGGGTGAAAATGGCTTTTTATGTGTAGATGTACCTGAAGAATATGGCGGCTATGGCGTCCCAACGCATTATTCACTGATGCTAGTCGAAGAATCTGCGCGAGCAGGTTTTAGTGCATTATCGACAGGTATTTCATGCCATTCTGAAATTGCGGCGCCTTATATTTTGCACATTGGTTCAGAAGAACAAAAACAATATTGGTTACCGAAAATGGTCACAGGTGAGGTGGTCGGTGCTATTGGTATGACAGAGCCGGGAGCAGGTTCGGACTTGCAGTCTATGCGCAGTAGTGCAATTTTGCAGGGCGATTATTATCTACTCAATGGCTCGAAAACTTTTATTTCAAATGGTCAACATGCAGACCTTGTGGTATTGGCTGCGAAAACTGATCCACAAGCACGTGCCAAAGGTGTGTCATTACTTTTAGTCGATACACATTTGGATGGATTTAAGAAAGGTACCAACCTCTACAAAATTGGTCTGCATGCGCAAGACACGTCAGAGTTGTTTTATGACAACGTCAAAGTGCCAAAAGAGCAACTTTTGGGTCAAGCTGGACAAGGCTTTGCTTACTTGATGCAAGAGTTACCGCGTGAACGTACCGCAATTGCCTCGACTGCAATTGGTGCGATTCGCGGTTCCATTGATGTGGCAACGCAGTATGTTAAAGAGCGACAAGCGTTCGGACAGGCGATCGGACAGTTCCAAAATACTCGTTTTGTCTTGGCACAGGCTAAGATTGACGAATTGGCTACAGCGGCATTTTATAATCATAATGTTGAACTTTATATGCAAGGCAAACTTGATGTTGAAACTGCAGCAGCACTCAAGAGCTTCTCTACCGATATGCAAATGAAAGTGGCCCATAATCTACTTCAATTATTTGGTGGCTATGGTTATATGACCGAATATCCAATTTCACGTTTCTTTGTCGATGCACGTATTCAGCAAATCTACGGTGGCACCAATGAAATTATGAAAGAAATCGTGGCACGAAGTATTTTAGGTCGATAAACAATTTATCAGGCTGAAATTAAAATAGCGAAGTGAAGACTTCGCTATTTTTTTGACAATGTATTTCTATAGTGACGATGTATTTCTATAGATTTACGTGTTTGAATTAGATTATGCAGTTGAGTGTAAGTGAATATATTGAGATCTATGATAATGACGGTTGCCCCAAAACTTGTAGACAGACTTCAATAAATTCAGGCGTATCTAAAGTACTGCGAGACGATATATACAAGTTATTATCATTCACGACCGATTGATCCGACACCACCACACCTGCGTTTAATAAAGCGGATTTCAGCGTTTCAGATTGGGCGAAATGACGACCTTGTATGACACCAGCTTCTAATAACAGCTGTGGACCATGGCAACTGCTCAAAATCGGCTTTTGGCTATCTGCAAAATTACGAACAAAATAGATAAAACGGTCATCTAAAGCGAGTTTCTCGGGTGAATAACCGCCGGGGATAAACAAGGCATCAAAATCGTGCACAGAGGCATCGTCGATACTTTGGTCAATGGTGATCTGGGAACGGCGTTTCATGCCGTAAACAATTTTTCCAACCTGATCTTCGATATTGATAATGCTGTGCCGAGCGGCTCGAAAGGCCTCCACAGGCTCAAGGTACTCAATATCTTCAAAATCGTAGGTCACTAACACTGCAATTTTCTTGTGCATACTTGTACCTATGGGTCTGTTATTTTTTTTCTGATATTTAGACTACAAAGCCATGATAAAAATTACCTGTGTCTTTTGTAATAAATGCGTCAATGACTGTAAACACTAGATGAAAGTGCCTATTAAGTCACTGAAAAAACGATCAATGACCAAGTGTTTATACAGATCATCTTTAAGTTTCAAATTATTTCTATGCCATGAAAGCCAAGTTTTGAAATTTTTATTTTGCTTCAAGTATTGAGAGCAAAATTTAAAAATGAAACGACCAATGAAACAAATTGATTGATGGGCTTGTACAAGGGGATGGATCTGATGCAAATTTGGAGGAAAAGAGAAGGTCTATTTATTGTTCTAGTTAAGATGAATGATCAATAAAGCTGTCAAAAGGTAAGATTTGCCTTAATTATGGCTTTACCTATCAGTTTGGCTGTTTTGGCTCTTAAGTTAAGCTGATGAAGCTTTAATCAACTGTATGTTTTTAAGGCTGAAACCATCAAAGTCGTATTGCGCAACATTTGAAAGCTAACTATTGTTATACTGTTTGCAAAATTTTTTTGAAGGGCGACATAACAATGATCAACGATGATCAAAACACTCCGACTTCTCTGGACTTAGCTCAAATTCGTGAAGATATCGACTCTGTTGATATGCAGATTCAACAACTTATCAACCGTCGTGCGAAACTAGCTGAAGCTGTGGCAAAAGCAAAATTTGCTGCAGAAGAGAATCCATTGTTTTATCGTCCTGAACGTGAGGCGCAAGTTTTACGTAAAGTTATGGATCGTAACGAAGGCCCATTGTCTGATGTGACAATGGCACGTTTATTCCGTGAGATCATGTCGGCTTGTTTAGCCCTGGAAGCGCCGCAAAGTATTGCGTTTTTAGGTCCAGTCGGAACTTATACGCATTCGGCTGTTTTAAAACATTTCGGTCAAGACGCTGTTGTTCGCCCTCTTCCAACGATTGATGAAGTATTCCGCGAAGTAGAAGCAAGCAGCGCACACTATGGTTTAGTGCCTGTTGAAAACTCATCTGAAGGGGTGGTGAACCATACTTTAGATTGCTTTAAATCTTCACATCTCAATGTTATTGGTGAAGTTGAACTGCGTATTCATCACCAGTTCCTAGTGTCTGAAAACACACGTAAAGACAGCATTAAACAAATTTATGCACATCAACAAACTTTGGCGCAATGCCGTGGTTGGTTAGATGCACATTATCCGGGTGTAGAACGTGTTGCACTCAGTTCAAATGCAGAAGCGGCACGCCGTATTCGTAATGAATGGCACTCTGCGGCAATTGCTTCTGAAGTCGCTGCGAACATCTACAACCTCGAGATTTTGCATAGCAATATTGAAGACAATCCTGAAAACACCACACGTTTCTTGGTGATTGGTCGTGAAAAAGTGCCACCATCTGGCAATGATAAAACATCATTGTTGATTTCAGCGCATGACCGTGCGGGGGCGTTGCTTGAAATTCTTGCACCGTTTGCCAAGCATAATATTAGCTTAACAAGTATCGAAACACGTCCTGCATTACCAGAAAAATGGGCTTATGTATTCTTTGTGGACTTGGAAGGTCATGTTGAGCAAGAAAACGTGAAAGCGGCAATTGAAGAAATTCGTCCGTTAGTAAAAGAAATTCGTGTATTGGGTTCATATCCGATTGCTGTTCTTTAAGATCACAACTGTGATCAATTCCATCAGGAGTTGATCACCTTCATCATTTGAAAAAACTGGAAGTGTAAAATGACGTTTGTCCCAGCCAATGAAGGCATTGCAAAGCTAAAGCCTTACCAACCAGGTAAACCAATTAGTGAACTTGAGCGTGAGTTGGGTATTACAGATATCGTAAAACTCGCATCAAATGAAAACCCATTGGGTTGTTCTGACAAAGTGAAAGAAGCTGTTGCTGCTGAACTTGCAGAAATTGGTCGATATCCGGATGGTGGCGGTTTTATTTTGAAAGACCAAGTTGAAAAACAATTTGGTATTGCACATGACCGCATTACGTTGGGTAATGGTTCAAACGATCTTCTAGAAATTTTTGCTCGTGCTTTTGTTTCAGAGCAAGACTCTGTGGTGTATAGCCAACACGCATTTGCTGTGTATGGTCTGGTGACTCAAGCGATTAATGCTGAAGCGATTGAAGTGCCTGCAAAAGGTTTTTCACATGACCTAGATGCAATGGCTGCGGCAATTAAAGACAATACTAAATTGATTTTTATTGCGAACCCAAATAATCCAACAGGTACATGGTTTGAAGAAGCTGAATTTGAAGCGTTCATGCAAAAAGTACCTGCAAATGTGATCGTGGTTTTAGATGAAGCTTATGTGGAATATTTCCCAGAAAACTTCAACAGCTTAAAATTCTTAGATCAATACGCAAACTTAATTGTGAGCCGCACCATGTCTAAGTGCTATGGCCTGGCTGCACTACGTGTTGGGTTTGCTTTGGCTTCAGTTGAAGTGACGGATTTCCTCAATCGTATTCGTCAACCATTTAACGTGAACCATCTTGCGATGGTGGCTGCTGTTGCGGCACTCAAAGATGAAGCGTTTATTGAAAAATCACGTGTAGTCAATAAAGCGGGTATGGCGCAACTTGAGTCTGGTTTTAATGCTCTAGGTTTAGCGTATGTGCCTTCACGTGCGAACTTCATTTTAGTAAATGTAAAAGCAGATCCTGCACAGACTTTCAATGCTTTATTAAAAGAAGGTGTGATTGTTCGTCCAGTTGGTATCCCTGAGCATTTACGTGTATCAATTGGGACTGAAGCTGAAAATGCTAAATTCTTAGCTGCCTTGGCTAAAGTTTTGGGCTTAGAGGCTAAAGCTTAAGTCATGTCTGTGCCACTATTTGAAAAAGTTGCTTTTATTGGGCTTGGTCTGATTGGCTCAAGCCTAGCTCGCGTCATGATTGCTGAAGGTTTGGCTAAGGAAATTGTAGCGTCTACGCGTTCACAAAAAACTTTAGAAGATGCAAAAGCTTTAGGGCTTATTCAGCAGGGTTATAGCGATCCTGCTGAAGCGGTCAAAGGTGCAGATCTTGTTGTTTTGGCTTTACCTGTTCGTGCGACACAAAAAGTCCTTGAAGCGATCAAACCTTATCTATCCGAACAGACGATTATTACCGATGTTGGAAGTACCAAAGGCAATGTTGTTGATGCAGCTAAAGCGGTTTATGGTGAGCAATTACCTGCTGGTTTTGTACCGGGGCATCCGATTGCGGGGGCTGAACTAACAGGTGTGCATGCCGGTAAAGTGGATTTATTTGCTAATCACAAAGTGATTTTGACACCTTTACCAAGCAGTGCAGATTGGGCTGTAGAGAAACTAATTCAATTGTGGCAAGCTGCCAAAGCGGAAGTAATTTGCATGGATGTGGAAAAACACGATGAAGTGTTGGCCCATACCAGTCATCTTCCGCATTTGATGGCATTTAACTTGGTTGAGCAACTCGCGAACCGAGAAGACAATTTAGATATTTTCCGTTATGCCGCTGGCGGTTTTCGTGATTTCTCACGCATTGCTGCAAGCGACCCACATATGTGGCATGACATCTTTTTTGCCAATAAAAAGGCAATTTTAAATGCGGTAGATGGCTTTGAAAAACAATTGGCTATTCTTCGCAAACTGATTGAAGATGAAAACTCACAAGCGTTGATGGGACTGTTGGGACATGCACAAGCAGCACGTCAACATTTCAATCACATGCTCTCAAAGAAACCACTGATGGAGAAAAATAAAGTGACGACACAGCAATTCAAAATTTTACCGGGTCCAAAGCAATTCCAAGGTAAATTTACTGTGCCAGGTGATAAATCTGTGTCACATCGCTCTATCATGTTTGGTGCTATTGCAGAAGGTACAACGCACGTCACTGGTTTCCTTGAAGGTGAAGATGCCTTGGCAACCCTCCAAGCATTCCGCGATATGGGTGTAAGTATTGAAGGCCCTAAAAATGGTGAAGTCACCATTCATGGTGTAGGCATGCATGGTTTAAAAGCACCGGCAGGCGCTTTGTATATGGGTAACTCAGGCACTTCAATGCGTTTGCTTTCAGGTATGTTGTCGGCACAGAAGTTTGATTCGGTGATGACGGGTGATGCGTCATTATCAAAACGTCCAATGGAACGTATTGCCAAACCATTACGTGAAATGGGTGCGCAAATTCAAACTACAGGTGAGCGTGGTACGCCGCCCGTGTCTATTTCTGGAAGTCAAAACCTGAAAGGTATTCATTACGACTTACCAATGGCATCTGCACAAGTAAAATCAGGTATTTTGTTGGCTGGTCTTTGGGCGGAAGGTGAGACTGTTGTCACTGAACCAGAACCGACACGTGACCATTCTGAACGTATGCTTCGCGCATTTGGTTATGACGTGAAAACAGAAGGTAACCGAATTTCACTTCAAGGTGGCGGCAAGTTAGTCGGTACAGACATTCAAGTACCCTCTGACATTTCATCTGCAGCATTCTTTATGGTGGGTGCAGCGATTACCGAAGGTTCAGATGTCACTCTCGAAGCGGTCGGCATTAATCCAACCCGTACAGGTGTGATTGAAATTTTAAAACAGATGGGCGCTGACCTGACTGTTGAAAATGAACGTATCGCTGGCGGTGAGCCGATTGCAGATATTCGTATTCGTGGTTCACGTACACTCAAAGGCATTCATATGCCAGAAGATCAAGTGCCATTGGCGATTGATGAATTCCCAGCGTTATTTATTGCTGCTGCATGTGCAGAGGGTCAAACCATTTTGACTGGTGCAGCTGAACTTCGAGTGAAAGAGTCGGATCGTATTCAAGTGATGGCAGATGGCCTAAAAATTATGGGTATCGATTGTACGCCAACCGAGGACGGCATTATCATTGAAGGTCAAGGCAAAGCGGGTGAGTGGGGTGCAATCTTCACAGGTGGTCAAATCGAATCACATCATGACCACCGTATTGCAATGAGCTTCTCAATGGCAGGTTTACGTACTTCGGGTGAAATTAATATCGTGGGTACAGAAACTGTTGCGACCAGCTTCCCGACATTTACAGAGCTAGCGACTCAAGCCGGTTTAACGATTGCGGTAAGTGAATAAATAATTCACTAAATTTGTATATTTATTCAACAACAGCCAAGCAAATGCTTGGCTGTTTGGTTTTAATTGCTTATGCTAAAACCATACAACAAGAATGTCTTTGGATAGATACATGAGAAAACTACAATTCACCGCCCATAGCGATTCAAATCGAGTTGAAAGCAGTGCTGATACGCAAACTCAGGTTGCTGAATTATTGGCAAATAAATTAGAGCATTATGGCTTTCAAACGTTATCGCAAAGTGGTGATCAGATTGCAGTCAGTGTCGATCAACATGAATTGCCACTTTCAGTGACATGTCAGGGGCAGGATGAATCAGGTCGTCTAGTCTGTGAAATTACCTCTTATCCAGATGAAGACCAAGATTGGTTAGATCGTATTACTGAGCAAAGTTTGTTGAATCAATTGGCTCAAGCGGT
The DNA here is from genome assembly GCF_013419875.1 of Acinetobacter sp. YH12049. Taxonomy (NCBI): domain Bacteria; kingdom Pseudomonadati; phylum Pseudomonadota; class Gammaproteobacteria; order Moraxellales; family Moraxellaceae; genus Acinetobacter; species Acinetobacter sp. YH12049. Next base: position 24,286 of record NZ_VOZH01000022.1, read on the forward strand.
CGAAAACAGTTTAAAAGAAGAAGACTCGTATAGTGAGTTTCAATGGAAACAAATGACGAAATGAACTGAAAAATTGAATTAAAAATCATCTATAAAAAAGCAGCATAGTGCTGCTTTTTTATTTTTTAACAGAATGTATTGAACAAGGTTATAGACATTCAATATTGATTGGATTAATGGTTCGATTGCTCTTTTTCACATAGTCACACATTTTTTCTGACTCTTGTTCATTGAGTCCCCAAAACACGATCACACCACGTTGATCAGTCAATTTACTATCGCTTAAATAAATATAATGGGTGTCATGATAGTTTTTATCGAGCATATCTTTATATTTTTGATCGGTAAAAGGTGAACAAGATGAAATTTCAGCTTCTTTACACACCGAGTCACTCGAACAGCGTTGCTTAAAGGTTGAAATCATATTCATGGTGTCTGTGCTGTTGAGCTGGGCTTCACACACTTGGCTATTGGGAAAGTCGTAGACCATCTTTAAGCTAAAATCACGACCATCGACATTCATCTTGTATGACGCTGTCAAATAGGCTTTGGGACCATCGTTCGCAGCAACCGTAGATGCTGGAAAATTCGTTGTTGTGGAAGGCGTTGAATTAAAATAATAGACCAAAGCTGCAATGCCTAGACTTAAAATCACAGCAACAATAAATTTCATTTTTCCCTCTAAATTTTATCTTAATTTTTCTGGGTATTATTTCTGTAGTTGATTATTTAAACAAGTAAATTATTGGTTTTTAGATAAAAAATTGAGGCGTAATCAAAATTAAACGAGCATCGGCTTAGGTCATTACATGTTGAATAGATAATGATCACCAATGTATTTAAATGATGGATAAATCGAAAAGCGAGTAGTTCAGTTTATCTGAAATATTGGGGGAATAGAGCGTTCGCTAGGCAAAAAAAATGAGCCAGTTAAGCTGACTCATTTTTTTGTATTTTTTATACTAAAAAGCGTGAAATCGCGATACGAAGCTGTTTTAGATAACCTGTAAAGAAGTGGTTTGCACCTGGCAAAACCGTGATTAAATGGCGCTGTGGTTTGGCCCACTGAATCAAGTCAGATAACAGTGTGACATTATCTTCTTCACCATGAATAAATAAAATATCACCCTTAATATGCGGAGTCACATAGTGACGCACACCTGCAACTGTTGTGGTTGGTAGGCCACATAAAATAGTTTGTACAGGCTGCAATTCTACTGGCAATAGGGCATAGCATTTAGTCATGACATTTGCACCAAAACTAAAACCGCCTGCATAAAATGGCAGGTTCGGATGTTGGTTGCGAGCAAATTCAATGACTTGCATAGTGTCTTTGGTTTCACCATTGCCTTCGTCATGTATTCCTGCACTTTGGCCAGAACCACGGAAACTTGGGCGATAGACTACATAGCCACGTTCTAAGAACATTTGCGCTAAAAGCACAGGGACTTTGTGCTGTGGTGTACCACCTTGCAATGGGTGAGGGTGTGTAACTACCGCGAATCCTTTCACTTCACCCTGTGGATAATCAACAAAAATTTCAAGTTGACCCATCGGCCCTTGAATGAACATTTGTTCTGACATAATGACTAAAATGTGAAAGCGGGAGAGTCTATAGTTTACAGATTAATATTATCTAAAACACAGATTGGATTTAAAAATACTCTACTGTTATAGTTTGTTTAATTAAAAATTAATCAGGATGTTTATGCTCGCTTTAATTTCTCCAGCAAAAACTTTAGATTACGAAACCGCTTTACCGACTGAAAAATTCACTCAACCACGGCTATTAGATCATTCTGAAGAATTGATCTCAGTCGCACGTAAATTGTCGGCAAGTGAAATTTCAAGCTTGATGAGTGTCAGTGAGAAAATTGCGACTTTAAATGTTGAGCGCTTCCGAGATTGGCAGCCTGATTTTGATTTTGCCAATGCACGTCAAGCAATTTTTGCCTTTAAAGGTGACGTGTATACCGGTTTAGATGCTTATCAACTTGCAAATACTGACCTTCAATACGCACAAACCCATTTGCGTATGCTCTCGGGTCTCTACGGTTTATTGCGTCCACTGGATTTAATGATGCCATATCGTTTAGAGATGGGGACCAAGTTGCAAAACCCACGTGGACATAACTTGTACGAGTTTTGGGATAATACAATCACCAATCTCATCAATGACGATTTGGAAAAAGCCGGCTCTGAACTTTTGGTCAACATCGCTTCAGATGAATACTATAAGTCGGTCAAAGAATCAAAAATTAAAGCCGAAATCATCAAACCTGTTTTTCTGGATCAAAAGAACGGCAAATATAAAGTCATCAGCTTCTATGCCAAAAAAGCACGTGGCCTAATGGCGCGTTATTTGTTGGAAAATAAAATTGAACGTATTGAAGATATCAAGTCGTTCAATACCGATGGTTATTATTTCGATGCAGAGAGTAGCTTAAAGGGCGAATTGGTCTTTAAGCGAGATGAGCAACAAGCCGCTTAAGTTCAAGATTGAAAATTTTGAATCTGTAAAAAATATGTATAGCCGCTGTTTTTAAGTCAGCGGCTTTTTTATCTTCTTCACTCGAGATGTAATGGTGGGCCTGTGAAATTGATCGTGCTTTAAATTTCGTATATGAAATGATCTACGATTTGATGCTTTTTACGGAAAAGGATTCGAAAAATCATTCAGCGATTATCTTGTCTATCAGTCTAAAATATATTACAAAATTAACATTGATCGAACAAATAGCTTATTAAATGACTTAATAATATATAAAATTGTGAAATACGCCACTTTTTTGTTTAAATTTTTTGTTATTATAGCCAAATATTTAAACATGAATAAAATTTTGTTATGAAAAAAATACTGATACCAATTTTTATACTCAGCATTTTATTTTTAGGATTTAGTGTTTATAAAAATGCTGAGTTAAAGCGACAGCAAGAAATTAATCAGGTGTTCAATGATGATTTGAACGCATCACCTTATATGCGCTAAAAAAAATCAATCTTGCTGCTTCTGCATTGAGCTCAAGCATGGTCTTGAAGTGTTCGTTTAAATATTGATATTTTATTTTTATATATAATAATTTGAAACTTTATAAAGAAAACAATGTCTTAAATTTACTAAATTGAAAAGCGATGAAAATGTGGAAACATTAAAAAATCAATGTGTTATAATTTGCCGAAATTAATTTGATCAGTATTTATTGATATTAAATACGAATTAAATGACATAAATAGAGGAGCTGCATAGGTTTATGCAGCTTTTTTGTTTGCAAATTTCAACATTTGTACCGTGTTGTATGTTGTTGAAAATAGGATTTTTTAAAGCCTACAATCTGCCGAATTGGCATATTCGTTGCTTAGGCATACACAAAATTAATGATGAATACATGACATGATTAATTTTGTGGAATGCTTATATGCATAAAGTTTACTTCATAGGGGCTAGGTCATGACGACTCCTAATCCATCTTCCGAGAACATGCTTGAACGTCTGTTTAAACTGAGCGAAAACAAAACCAGTTTCAAAACAGAAGTCATTGCAGGTGTAACTACTTTCTTGACAATGTGTTACATCATTATTGTCAATCCAATGATTTTGTCCGAAACGGGTATGGATCATGGCGCTGTTTTTGTCGCAACCTGTCTAGCAGCAGCCATTGGCTGTTTGGTGATGGGGCTTGTTGCTAACTATCCAATTGCCTTAGCACCCGGTATGGGCTTAAACGCTTACTTTACCTATTCTGTATGTTTGGGTATGGGCGTGGAATGGCAAACTGCTTTAGCAGCTGTTTTTGTCTCTGGCCTTGTTTTTATCGCTATCAGCATGTTCAAAATCCGTGAAGCGATTGTCAATGCGATTCCAATGTCGCTTAAACTGGCGATCGGCGGCGGTATTGGTTTATTCCTTGCACTGGTTTCTTTGAAAAATGCCGGCATTATTGTTGATAACCCTGCAACATTGGTTAGTCTGGGTGATTTAAAACAGCCGTCTGTCTTGTTGGCTTTACTTGGCTTCTTGATGGTTGTGGTTATGCATCACTTCAAAGTACGTGGTGCAATCATCATCAGTATTTTGGTGATTACTGCAATTTCAACCCTACTGGGCTTCAACGAATTTAAAGGTGTTGTAGGTGCTATTCCTTCAATCGCTCCAACATTCATGCAAATGAACTTCGAAGGTCTATTCACAGCAAGTTTGATTGGCGTAATCTTTGTATTCTTCTTGGTTGATTTATTTGACTCTACAGGTACATTGGTCGGTGTATCACACCGTGCAGGCTTATTAAAAGACGGTAAATTACCACGTTTGAAGAAAGCATTATTTGCTGACTCATCTGCAATTGTTGCGGGTGCGGCATTGGGTACGTCTTCGACTACGCCTTATATTGAATCATCAGCAGGTGTTGCTGCCGGTGGTCGTACAGGTTTAACTGCAGTTGTAGTTGCTGTATTGTTTATTTTGGCATTGTTCTTAGCACCACTTGCTCAGTCTGTACCAGGTTTTGCAACTGCGCCAGCATTATTGTTTGTTGGTGTGTTGATGATTCAAGGTATCGTTCATATTGAGTGGGATGATATTACTGAAGCAGTCCCAGCATTCTTAACAATTGTATTTATGCCGTTTACGTATTCAATTGCAGACGGTATTGCAATGGGCTTCATTAGCTATGCATTGGTTAAATTGCTGACAGGTAAAGCGAAAACTGTACCGTATATGGTTTGGATTATTGCTGTACTTTGGGCATTGAAATTTGCTGCATTTGGCGGTTAATACTGTCAAATAGCGAAAGGGTGTAAACTCAGTTTGCACCCTTTTTTATTTTTATGAGGATAAGAGATGGATCAACTTGAGCTGATTCGCGCTTTGCCAAAAGCAGAGCTACATGTGCATATTGAAGGGACATTTGAGCCTGAACTCATGTTTGCAATTGCCCAACGCAACAATATTGCAATCCCTTATCAATCAGTCGAAGAATTAAAAGAAGCGTATAACTTTCATAATTTACAGTCTTTTTTAGACATTTATTATGCAGGTGCAAATGTACTGATTCATGAGCAAGATTTTTATGATTTAGCATGGGCATACTTTGAAAAATGTGCAGAAGATCATGTGGTTCATACCGAAATGTTCTTCGACCCACAAACTCATACAGACCGTGGGGTTGCTTTTGAAACTGTCTTGAATGGCTTACAACGCGCTTGTGATGATGCCAAAGCAAAACTGGGCATTAGCTCACATCTGATTATGTGCTTCTTGCGTCATTTATCTGAAGATGCAGCATTTGCAACATTAGAACAAGCTTTACCATATAAAGATCAAATTATTGGTGTCGGTTTAGATTCGAGTGAAGTGGGTCATCCACCATCAAAATTCGAACGTGTTTTTGCTAAAGCACGTGAAGCAGGTTTTCTTATCGTTGCGCATGCAGGGGAAGAAGGTCCAGCAGAATACGTATGGGAAGCCTTGGATTTGCTGAAAGTAAATCGTGTTGACCATGGTGTACGTTCAGAAGAAGATCCTGCTTTGATGCAACGTTTAATTGCAGAAAAAATGCCATTAACCGTTTGCCCGCTAAGCAATTTAAAGCTCTGTGTGGTCAATAATATGGCTGATCATAATATTCGCCGTCTATTGCAACAAGGTGTGCATGTGACCGTCAATTCAGATGATCCATCGTACTTTGGTGGTTATATGAATGATAACTTCATTGCGATCACCAAAGCACTTGATTTAAGCAATGCAGAGTTAAAGCAACTGGCAATCAACTCTTTTGAAGCATCATTTATTTCAGATGCTGAAAAACAAGCTTGGATTAAAAAGATTGAAGCGTTGAATTAATAATCAGCGTATAATCTCAGGCAGTGAATATTCACTGCCTTTTTTATGTTTAAATCATGCTTTTATCTCATTCAAATCGCTCTATATTTGCCTCATCGATTACATTTTTAGCCGCAGTATTGATTTCTTCGGCTGCTATTGCAGATAAATCAAGTTTAAGTCAGCGTATGCTAAAGCCCGTGATTGAATATCAATGCTCGCAAGAATTAAATACTTCTAAAATTTGGAAAGGTGCTGCGTTGTTTATGAGTGCTCAACAGAAAAAAGACAATCAAGCTGCGATTTGTCAGTGCGTGAGTGAGCATGCTATGGATGATATCGGTGCGAAAGATCTGATGACTGCTGCAGTGAATGAAACTGAAAAGAATAAACTGATTTCTAAAGCGGTTTTAAATAGTATGCGCGGTTGTGCTCAGCAAGTACTGAATTAAAAGATAATGCTTAAAATAAAAGCCACATGATGTGGCTTTTATTTTGTCTTTATTAGGGTTTTGGTTGTCGTGTCATGCTTTTGAGCACATGGTCTTTATCAATGAAATGATGTTTCAGCGCTGCCACAATATGACCCACTAAGAGCAAGCCTGCTGCCCAAGAAATCCAAATATGTAGAGGTTTCACGATGGCCAATAATTCAGGATTATCTTGTACCAAGCGTGGTATTTCAAACAAATACAATACAGGGGCAGGGTGACCTGCACTCCAACTAAATAAGCAACCCGTGATCGGTAAAGCCAGTAGTACAAAATACAGTGCTAAATGACCCAAATGTGCCAAGGTTTTCATGCCGGATGACATACTGTCAGGTAATTCTGGTGCGGGGTGGGTATAGCGCCAAAAGATTCGTATCACCACCAAAAAAATAATCGTAGTCGCAATATTTTTATGGAGGGTAATGACTTGTCCTTTAAAGCTGCCATCGACGTCATAACTCAGAAAATTGCCACTATAAAAGCCAATTAACCATGCCACGATGAATATGATCGCCATCAGCCAATGTAAGACCTGAGCTGTTCGAGTGTAGTATTGTGTGTTATTGCTCATGTTGATTATTTAAGCGTTCAATCTTATGCAGATTCTAATACAGACCACAAAAATATGCGTCGTTTAAAATCGGTACACAGTGTTGTGAATATGCAACACAGGCTTTGATGATTAACTACACAATTACCGAATTTATTTTAAATAGTCATATCAGATGGTGTGTGATTTGGGGCACAATATGCGCGTTAATTAACAGAACAAAGGAAATATTCGTGAAAAAATTAGTTGCTGTTCTAGCGCCATTAGCGCTTGTTCTTTCTGCATGTGCTGCGACTGGTACAACAGGTACAAGTTCTACAGGTACAACTTCAGCAAACAGCTTGGCAATGATGGCGGTTAAAGTGGGTGTTCAAGCGAAATGCGTGACTGAGCTTAATAACAACAGCTACTGGAAAACAGGTTCAAAATTATTAACAGAAACTCAAAAATCTGAACTACAAACTGAAGTGTGTTCATGTGTAGGCGAGAAAGCGACAACTAGCGTGACTGCAACGGATTTGGTTGTAGCAGCAATGGATAAAACTTCACAAGCAAATCTTGCGGCTAAAATCGTGACAAATACTTTAAATGCTTGCGTGATTGAAACATTTAAAAACTAAGATTTAGAACATTTTATACGACCCTGACAATGGTTTTGCTGAGTATCAGTAAATCCAAATGAAGGGTCGTATTTTATTTTGAGTGAGAGATATATGAAAATTGCTGGTGCAGATGAAGCGGGTCGCGGTCCATTGGTGGGTTCGGTTGTTGCGGCAGCTGTCATTTTAGATCCAAATAACCCGATTGAAGGTTTAAACGATTCTAAAAAACTCAGTGAAAAAAAACGTGAAAAGTTATTTATTGAGATTCAAGAAAAAGCCTTGGCTTGGGCGATTGCTGAAAGTTCTGCACAAGAAATTGATGAGATCAATATTTTGCAAGCATCATTACTTGCAATGCGTCGTGCAGTGGAAAAACTCAATGTACAGCCAGAACACGTGTTGGTCGATGGTAATAAAGTCCCAACCGGTTTAGCAATGAGCTGTGATGCAATCGTGGGCGGTGATGCGATTCATCCAGAGATTTCGGCTGCGAGTATTTTGGCAAAAGTGACTCGAGACCACGAAATGGTTGAACTGGATGCAAAATATCCACAGTATGGTTTTGCGAAACACAAGGGCTATCCAACCAAAGCGCACTTCGAAGCGATTGCACAGTATGGGGTGATTGATGAACATCGCCGCAGTTTTGGCCCCGTACGTAAAGTTCTAGAAGGGCAGTAATTAAGCTCAGTTGAACTTATATAGTAAACGCATGTTCTAGATAAATTTAAAGCGGCCTAATGAGCCGCTTTATCATTTAACAACTTAAATCTTAGCGATTATAGTTGTTTTGTGAATAATCAGTTTCTTCAAAAGATGGCTGATATTCTTGATCAATGTTTTGGAGATGTTCGTGCATTGCGCGTTCATGTTGAATTCGTTGGTAAATTTCTTCACGATGAACAGATACTTCTTTTGGAGCATTCACGCCAATACGAACCTGATTACCTTTAACACCAAGTACAGTCACGCTAACTTGGTCTCCAATCATTAATGTTTCTCCGACACGACGAGTCAGAATCAGCATGTTTCTCTCCTTGCAAAATGCAAAACCTGCAAATGATCTGTTATGTAAAATTCATAACTTGTAAAAGCAAAAAATTTAGCAGTGCATCTGAAACAATCATTGTGACAGTCGCAAACTGAGTAAATTTTAAAATCCTTAGGTTTAATATAACAGAGCCACTATAAAAAAAACTATAGTGGCTCTGAATTTTTACGATGTTTTTCAAAATCTGTCTAACAATGACAAATTTTGACACACAGCAAGGTTAATTAAGCACGTGCGCTTGATTCACCTGTTTCACGGTCTAGACCGAATGCAGTGTGTAGAGCACGTACAGCAAGCTCTAAGTATTTCTCATCAATAATCACTGAAATTTTGATTTCAGAAGTCGAAATCATCAAAATATTAATGCCTTCTTTTGCAAGAGCAGTAAACATTTTGCTTGCAACACCTGCGTGTGAGCGCATACCAACACCAACAATCGATACTTTTACGATGTCTGCGCGAGTTGCAACTTCACGTGCACCAATTTCTTGAGCAGTCGCTTCAAGAATGGCTTTCGCTTTTGATAATTCACTACGGTTAACTGTAAATGTGAAATCAGTTGTGCCGTCTTCTTCAACGTTTTGGATAATCATATCCACTTCAACATTGGCATCACCAATTGGTGAAAGGATGTTTGAAGCGATACCTGGTTTATCCGGTACACCAAGAATAGTTAATTTAGCTTCATCACGGTTGAACGCGATACCTGAGATGATTGGTTGTTCCATGTTGTCTTCCGCTTCAGTGGTGATTAGTGTCCCGACGTTTTGTTTAAAGTTTTCGTCGAATGCGCCATCATCGTCATTATCAAAACTTGATAATACGCGTAAAGGCACTTGGTATTTACCGGCAAATTCTACAGAGCGAATTTGAAGGACTTTAGAACCAAGTGATGCCATTTCAAGCATTTCTTCAAAAGAAATACGATCAACTTTTTTCGCTTTTGGAGCGACACGAGGGTCAGTGGTGTAAACACCATCAACGTCTGTGTAAATCTGACATTCGTCAGCTTTAAGTGCAGCAGCCAATGCAACACCTGAAGTGTCAGAACCACCACGACCTAGAGTCGTTGTGTTACCTTCAGCATCAAAGCCTTGGAAACCTGCCACAACAATGACACGTCCAGCGTCAAGGTTTGAAGTCAATACATCTGTATCAATCGCTTCAATACGCGCCTTGGTAAATGCGCTGTCGGTTTTAATACCAACTTGACGACCTGTAAGTGATTTAGCTTCAACACCAATAGAGTTAAGTGCCATTGCTAACATAGAAATCGTTACCTGTTCACCCGTAGACACCATTTGGTCTAATTCGCGTGGATCAGGTGTTTCGGTAATGGCTTTCGCTAAAGCAAGTAGACGATTGGTTTCGCCACTCATTGCAGATACAACAACCACAACTTTGTGACCGTGATCATGCCAACGCTTTACACGACGAGCAACATTTAAAATGCGCTCTGGAGTACCCATTGAGGTACCGCCATATTTTTGAACGATTAATGCCATAACTATCCTTACCAAGTAAATAAGTCTAAAGACTTAAAGCACTTACACATATTTTAAGACCGCACTTGAGCGCGATTTTAATATACCACGTAGCTCATGAACTCCAAGGTAGGAGGAGTTCAAATAGATACTTTGTGTCTGCAGGGGATTCACATGAACCCAGCCTTTTAGACTCCATTTTCATCATTTAGCCAGAGGTTGAATATTGGTTTCAACATGATGATTGAGTTTGCGCTTTCGCGCATCAACAGTGTTTAAGCAGGATCCAGCATTAAAAAACACACTGCTTAAACCTGTTGATTTGCTCAAAGGAGGTGAGTCACTTTGAGCTATAGGACTTTTGGTCTTATTTTGCAGTTAACCATGCAACGAGGTCAGTCATTACTGCTTCAAGTTTGTCGCTATAAGGCGCACCACCTTGAGCCATATCAGGTTTACCACCACCTTTACCACCAAGCTCTTGACCAAGGTGTTTGATGATGTCACCTGCTTTTACAGCAGCAGTGTATTCTTTAGCAACCGAAGCAATCAGGCTCACTTTGTCGGCATCAACCGCTGCGATCACGATCACAGCATTGTCTAACTTAGATTTCACACCATCGTGCAAGTTGCGAAGTGATTTCGCATCTACACCTTGAACGGTAGTGATTAATGTTTTGCGGCCAGCAATCTCTTGAACTTGACTTAATAACTCAGCTGCTTGGAAGCTTGCTAATTTTTGGTTCAATTGTTCAATTTGTTTTTGCAGGCTAGACGCAGTGTGAGATAAAGCTTCAACTTTTTCTAAAGTTTGATCTTTTTGCGCTTTCAGCAAGTCATTAATTGCATGAATGTCACGATCAGCTTTTTGCGCAGCTTCAACAGCTTTAGTGCCTGTAACGGCTTCAATACGGCGTACGCCTGCAGCAACACCGCCTTCAGAAGTGATCTTGAATAGGCCGATGTCGCCTGTGCGTTTTACGTGAATACCGCCACAAAGTTCGATAGAGAAGTTTTTCTCATCTTTGGTTGTACCCATTGAAAGTACACGTACTTCGTCACCGTATTTCTCACCGAACAACATCATTGCACCTTTTTCTTTGGCCGCATCGATGTCTAAAAGTTCAGTTGAAACAGCAGTATTGGCAATCACTTCGGCATTGACAATGCGTTCAATTTCTTGAAGCTGTTCAAATGAAACAGGTTGGTCATTAGCAAAGTCAAAACGTAAAAGCTCGCTTGCAACCAATGAACCTTTTTGCTGTACGTGCGTACCCAAAACTTGGCGAAGTGCTGCATGTAATAGGTGAGTTGCAGAGTGGTTGCGTGAAGTTGCTTCACGGATATCCGCTTTAACAATAGCCTCAACTGCTTGAGCTGCTTTTAAGTTACCCATGGTCACGATGCCTTGGTGTACAAAAGCGCCGCCTGATTTTTTGGTGTCTTGAACTTCAAAAATACCAGTTTCGTTTTTGAAGATACCTGTATCGCCAACTTGACCGCCGCTTTCTGCATAGAACGGAGTTTGGTTTAGAACGATCAGTGCTTCATCGCCCTCAAAAACTTCATCAACTTGTTCGCCATCTTTGTAGATTGCAACAATTTGACCTTGGCCTTGAGTTGCGTCATAGCCGTCAAATTGAGTCTCGCCTTCAACTTTGACAATGCTGTTGTAGTCGATGGCGAATTTACCTGCATCACGTGCACGTTGACGTTGAGCCGCCATTTCGACTTCGAAACCAGCTTCATCAATCGTTAAATCACGTTCACGTGCAATGTCTGCTGTTAAGTCAGTCGGGAAGCCGTAAGTATCGTAAAGTTTAAATACTGTTTCACCTGGAATCACTGAACCTTTAAGTTGAGCCAATTCGCCTTCAAGCAATTTCAAACCTTGCTCTAAAGTTTTTGCAAATTGTTCTTCTTCTTTTAAAAGCTGAGCTTCGATACGTGCTTGCTGTGCAGCAAGTTCAGGGTAAGCAGCACCCATCACGTCGATCAGTGGCTGCAACATTTTATGGAAGAATGAACCTGTTGCACCCAATTTGTTACCATGACGTACTGCACGACGGATAATACGGCGAAGTACATAGCCACGGCCTTCATTAGACGGGTTAACACCGTCTGCAATCAAGAAGCAGCAAGAACGGGCATGGTCAGCCACAACTTTAAGTGAAGCAGGGTATTCAACCGGTTTGGTTTCTGCTTGCGCTTTTGCTTCAAGTTCAGTGGTATCTAAACCGATGATTTCTGCAGCAGCTTTAAGTAGGTTTTGGAATAGGTCGATTTCGTAGTTTGAGTTTACATGCTGTAAAACTGCAGAAATACGCTCAAGGCCCATACCTGTATCTACAGAAGGTGCAGGAAGGGCATGCAGCACACCATCAGCAGTACGGTTGAACTGCATGAATACGTTGTTCCAAATTTCGATGAAACGATCGCCATCTTCTTCAGGAGTGCCCGGTAAGCCGCCCCAAATGTGGTCACCATGGTCAAAGAAGATTTCAGAACATGGACCACAAGGACCTGTATCGCCCATTGCCCAGAAGTTATCTGAAGCGTATTTTTCGCCTTTGTTGTCACCGATACGGATAATGCGTGAAGCGTCTAGACCAATTTCTTTGTTCCAGATATCAAATGCTTCGTCATCTGTATGGTAAACAGTGGCATAAAGTTTATCTTTTGGCAGACCTAACCATTTTTCGTTGGTTAAGAAATCCCAAGCAAATGTGATGGCATCACGTTTGAAGTAGTCACCAAATGAGAAGTTACCCAACATTTCAAAGAACGTGTGGTGACGTGCTGTATAACCAACGTTGTCTAAGTCGTTGTGTTTACCGCCGGCACGGACACATTTTTGTGAAGAAGTTGCACGAACGTAGTCACGTTTTTCAAGACCGAGGAAGCAGTCTTTAAACTGGTTCATACCAGCATTTGTGAACAATAGTGTTGGGTCGTTGGCAGGTACCAGAGAACTCGACGCGACACGTGTATGCCCTTGCGATTCAAAGTAGCTTAAAAAAGCTTCGCGAATTTCAGCTGATGTCATAAAACGAGTACTCACAACCAAGTCTCTCCTAATTTCGATTTGGTAATAGCATATCAAGCAAGTCTTACAAAATTTTAAAGCTGGCTTGAGATGCTGACATAAAATTTAAAAACGCTAAATTATAACGGAAAAAGGTGTAGTGACCAATGATTTTCGGCTATCTCTATGACTTTTTATATGTTTTAAATTTGGCACCTATATTTTTAGATTTTTAAACCTTTGGAACGCTGAAAGTATTCATTGATTAATCTAGTGAGCGCACTGTTGCTGCGTTTCATTTATATGTTTTGAAAAGTTTTTAATGTTCAAAGTCAGCATGTTGATGAATGCTCTACATGAAGGTGCTTTGCATTTATATTTTTTAGTTCATTGTGAAAATTGCATGTTTGAATCCATTTTATTTAAGAGTGATTAGACTTGATCTTGGTGCTATACATGTTCAGTAAAGCTAATATTTGGATCTATGTTGGTGCTAACGAGTTATAAAAATAAAGCCCAATAAGCATTAAACGAATAAATGATAACGTTTTCATGTTGAAATCCATTAACATACTAGATGCTTTATTTTTGTTTCAAAACGAAGGATTGGTCATGCAGCGAGTGGCAATTAATGGATTTGGTCGAATCGGACGCAATGTATTACGCGCATGGTTTGAAAATCCAAAAGAATTTCATTATGAAATTGTTGCCATAAATGATGTCGCTGATGTGGAAACCATGGTGCATTTGTTTAAATATGACACCACGCATGGTCGTTTTGCAGGCCAAGTCGAAATCATTGAACAAGATGGCGCTATTTTTCTAGATATCTCTTGTGCTCAAACACACCTAAAAGTGCAAGTGTTGAATGAGCCACAGCCAAGTCTTTTACCTTGGCAACGACTGAATGTCGATGTGGTACTCGAATGCACAGGTTTATTTCGATCGAGAGAGGCAGCCACACAGCATATTGGTGCAGGTGCTAAACGTGTGATTATTGGTGCTGCACCGTTTGATAGTGTTGATGCTGCGATTGTGTATGGCGTTAATCATCATGAAGTCAAAGCGACTGATCAAATTATTTCGAGTGTGTCGTGTACCACGCAGGCTTTAGTGCCTTTAGTCAAAATTATTGATGATGCCTTTGGTATAGACACCGCACTCATGACAGAAATTCATGCTGTGACTGCGGATCAATCTGTATTGGATCATGCACATCGTGACTTGCGTCGTGCCCGAGCTTCGGGTCAAAATATTATTCCAACGACCTCTTCAGCTCTGGGTGCGTTGAAACGGGTCATGCCGAAAATGGAAGATCGAATCGATGGCTATTCGATTCGTGTGCCGACTATCAATGTTGCTGCAATCGATTTAAGTTTTGTGTCTCAATCAGTTATCACCAAGCATGAGTTAAATGCAGTGTTAAGCAAAGCTGCACGTTTTGATTATCATGAAATTATGTCAGTAACCGATGAGCCCTTGGTCTCAAGTGATTTTAATCATTCACCTTATTCATTGATTGTCGATTTGAATCAAACCATGGTGGTAGGAAAGCAAGCAAAAGTTTTCGCATGGTATGACAATGAATGGGGCTATGCGAACCGCTTGCTCGATTTATGTGAAAGTTTTCACTCTTTATAAAAATTCAAACTTATCCAATATAGAAAACATCTACTAGCTTGTAGGTGTTTTTTTATTTTCTAAAATTAGATGAAAAATCATGCGTAATGTCGTTGATGTATCTCGAAAATATTGAAAAACTTTAAAAAATATTCAAGCACAGCCGATTTATTGTTTAAGATGAAAGTCAAAGAAATATATAAAGAGTATTGAGCATGATGTTGATGTTACTTTGGGGATTTATTTTATTATTGGCGCTGGCGGTTATATTTTTAATTTGGCTACAGTTTAATCGTGACGTATCGCAATCTACCGCGCATGAAACCTTGCCACTTGAAGAAAAAGTGGTGCATCTAGAAGCCAACCTGAAAAAGACCTTGGAAATTATGCAAGACCTTGCAAAGAAAATGCATATCCAGCAAGAAGTATTAGATCAAACCACTCACAAATTACAGCAAGTTGAATTGCAAAATGCAGAATTGGTGAACATTTTGGCAAAAGTGGTCAAAACCGATCAAAGCTAATCGAAAGATAAAGAAGACTGCCCATAGCTCGATATCTGCATGAAGCATGTAATCTCAAGGTATGGGTATTTTTTTATCCAATAAGATGATTCTCAATATTTATTGTCATTGGGTTCAAATCGTAGTTCACGCGTTTTTCAACATATGATCGTATGGGACTAAATCAAAATTTGTCTTAACACGGCTGCTGAAAGCATGCTAATCACAACGGTAGGCAATAATGAAAAACGTGATGCTGCAAATAGGGTAATGGCCATCACGATCAAATCAGCAGGATTATCTTTAACAAAATAAGGCG
Organism: Acinetobacter sp. YH12049; assembly: GCF_013419875.1. Taxonomy (NCBI): domain Bacteria; kingdom Pseudomonadati; phylum Pseudomonadota; class Gammaproteobacteria; order Moraxellales; family Moraxellaceae; genus Acinetobacter; species Acinetobacter sp. YH12049. The sequence continues at coordinate 39,749 of NZ_VOZH01000022.1, forward strand.
CGATCACTGAGATCAACACACAGCCGGGAACAACTTCCATAATTTGACGTTGTTTGTTGGTGAGGCTACGGTTTTTCAGTAACACATAACCCAAGATACGGGTCAGGTAAGTGGTTAAGGCAATAAATAGAATCGCGATCAGGGTGCTAGAGTGGATCATACATCATCTCCAATTAGGAAAAATGCAGAAGCAATACCCGTAACTGCGCCAATCGGAACATACCAGCCCGCAGGGAGATACAAATAAGCCAGAGATGCGGCAATCAAACTGACCAGCCATGGACGCGCCGCTTTAAAGCCTTTCCACATGCCACGTAGTAAAACAAGAAATACAGCAGGGAAGGCCATATCAAAACCAAGTCGACTAATATCGCCAAGTATCGGTCCGATCATTGCTCCTAAAGTGGTAAAGCCGACCCACATCAAATATAGAGCACAGCATAAGCCTGCATAGAACATTAAACTAAAGGCGCGCTGAATTCCCAAAGCATTAGATTTTTTTTGCGCATCGGCCAAACCTACGGCCCAACTTTCATCGCACATAAAAAATAAAGCGGTATAAACCGTGCGATTCGGGAGATGTCGTAAATACGGGACAAGGCTCGCCCCCATTAATAGGTGCCGACTATTCACTAAAAACGTAATAAACATCAGCATGAGAATATTAGGGGGATTGGTCCAAACTTCCAAAATGGCAAATTCAGAACCACCGGCAAAGTTAAGGCCAGTCAAAAGCGGAACTTCTAAACTAGAAAAGCCTTTATGTGTTGCCTGAGCACCCAAAACTAATGCAAAAGGAATAATGCCCAGCAGCATTGGAATAGATGTTTTTAGACCTCGTTTAAACTCAATAGAATGCTGTGAGTGGGTGTGATTGAGTGTACTTTGTCTAAACATCAACATGACGTTTTCCATGAAGCGAGATCGAAAGCAATATTTTATGGATATCTGAGCAGCATTTGGCAGCTATTTTATGGAAGATTGCTTTTATTGTGCAATAAAATTGCTAAAATAAAGATTATTGTGAAATTTAGTGCCTTTATTGATGGATCAGATAGATAAACGCATTTTGCAAGCATTACAGCAAAATGGAAAACTACAAAATAATGAATTGGCCCAACTAGTTGGTTTATCACCTTCGCCGTGTTTGAGGCGGGTTAGGCAACTAGAAGATGAAGGCTATATTGAGAAATATGTGGCTTTACTGAATCAGTCAAAAATGAATTTAAGTTTAACGGTATTTGCGCGGATTTGGCTAAAAGGTCAAGATGCAAAAACCGTGAATGATTTTGTCGCAGCGATTCAAACGATGCCTGAGGTGGTTGAATGTCAACTCATGGCAGGGGATTGTGACTTTTTCTTACGTATCGTCGTGGCAGATTTAGAAGCCTATCGAAAGTTTCAGATTCATCATTTAACGCAGATTGCCAGTGTGCAAAATGTAAAAACAGAGATACCGTTACAGGCCGTTAAACAAACTACAGCGCTTCCATTGGATTGATGTTCGTGTCTTAAATTAAGTTATTGAGCCTGATCATATTTTATAACTTTGTTTAAAACTTCATCTATAGAAAGTAGGACGCTTATTATTTTTTATCAAATGGTTAAAAAATAACGTTCATAGGATTTTAAAATATAAGCATAAACATAGATTTAGTTGTAAGAGTTAAAGCTGTAGATGAAGTAATGAATGCTGAAGCATCTTTTATGAAAAAGTCGTGTGCAAGCGTAAAACTATCGTGCTAAACTAGGAGAAATCGGGTGTGCTCCCGATTTTTTTATGCGGATTTGTTCCGCGCTGACAAGAATTTAGGTTTACAACATGCCCATTTCAGAGACATGGTTATTACCTGATGGTGTAGCTGATGTACTGCCAGAACAGGCGCAAGTGATTGAATCTTTGCGTCGTGAAGCATTAGATTTCCTCGCATCTCGAGGTTATCAGTTGGTGTACACGCCATTCATTGAATACATCGAATCTCTATCTTCTCTTTCAGAATCGAATCAAGATTTAGACTTAGCCACTTTTAAAGTGATCGATCAACTTTCAGGTCGTTTGCTTGGTGTGCGTGCCGATATGACACCACAAGTGGCTCGTATTGATGCGCATGTACATCCTGTCGAAGGTGTAGCTCGTTATTGCTACGCTGGTACAGTACTACATACTAAACCACAGGGTTTTAATACCACACGTGCACCTTTACAGTTAGGTGCAGAATTATTTGGTTCAGACAGCATTGATGCTGACGTTGAACTGATTGATGTCATGATCAACTTGCTTGCTAAAGCAGGTCATGCAGATGGTATCCATCTTGATTTAGGGCATGTCGGTTTATTCCGCAGCATGGTAAAACAAGCTGGCTTGAGTAAAGCGGTTGAACGTCAGTTATCTGACTTGTATCAACGTAAAGCGCTACCTGAACTTGCTGAATTCACACAAAGCATTCCAAATGGTGCTGACTTCTATACATTAGGTCGTTTTGCAAGTGACTTAGATGCATTGCAAGCCAATTTAACGGCTGATGTATTGGCAAATGAAGCATTTAAACTGGCTTTTGATGCTGTGAAATCGACTCAAGCGGCAATCCAAGCCCGTTGGCCAGACTTACACATTGGTATAGATGTGGTTGAACTTCGTTCATACCATTATCACACTGGTTTAATGTATGCCGTATATGCACCAAACCGTGCTGCGCCTTTGGCTCAAGGCGGTCGCTATGACGGTATTGGTGAACACTTCGGTCGTGCGCGTCCAGCAACAGGTTTCTCTTGTGACTTATATGCATTAACTGCTGGTCAAGTTCAGAAAAGCCAAGTTTTGGTTGCACCAAAAGGCATCGAAGCAGATTTATTAAAGGCAATTGAGGCAGCACGTACTGAAGGGTTCAGTGTGGTTCAATTGTTAGGTAATGATGATTTAAGCTCAGCACCGTATGCAACGCACCAGTTGGTGAATGCAAATGGCGAGTGGACAATCAAACAAATTTAATCGCGGATGTGCCTGCGGGCACACACGTTTTTTCCAATTTTAACAGCATGATGCAATGAGGCTATTATGGGCAAGAATGTTGTGGTACTTGGTACCCAATGGGGCGACGAAGGTAAAGGTAAGATCGTCGACCTGCTCACAGATCAAGCGGCTGCGGTAGTTCGCTATCAAGGCGGACACAACGCAGGTCATACACTTGTGGTTGGTGGTAAGAAAACTGTATTACACCTCATTCCATCTGGTATTTTACGTGACAACGTATTGTGCTTAATTGGTAATGGTGTTGTTTTATCACCTGAAGCTTTAATCCATGAAATGGAAGTTTTAGAAAAAGAAGGCGTGCCTGTACGTGAACGTCTACGTATTTCTCCAAACTGTCCGTTGATCCTTCCACACCATATCGCACTTGACCAAGCACGTGAGAAAAAACGTGGCAATGCGAAAATTGGTACTACAGGTCGTGGTATCGGTCCTGCATACGAAGACAAAGTGGCTCGTCGTGCAATCCGTGTTGCTGACTTGGTTCGTGGTGGTGCTCATCTTAAAGCTCAACTTGAAGAGCTTCTTGAATACCATAACTTCCAATTGACTCAATTCTTCGGTGTTGAAGCAGTTAAAGTTGAAGATGTGATCGCTCTATGTGACGAATGGCGTAAAGTCATCGAACCTATGGTGATGGACGTGACTGGTGAACTTCATGCTTACCGTAAAGCAGGTAAGAAAATCATGTTTGAAGGCGCGCAAGGTTCACTTCTTGACGTTGACCACGGTACATATCCGTATGTTACATCTTCAAATACAACTGCTGGTGGCGTAAGCTCTGGTTCAGGTCTTGGTCCATTACACCTTGACTATGTATTGGGTATTACTAAAGCGTACACAACTCGTGTAGGTGCAGGTCCGTTCCCAACTGAACTTGTTTATGATGCTGCTAACGATGTTGGTGATGCGATCGGTAAACACTTGGGTACTGTAGGTTCTGAATTTGGTGCGTCTACTGGCCGTCAACGTCGTTGTGGTTGGTTCGATGCTGAAATTCTACGTCGTTCAGTAGAAGTAAACTCACTTTCTGGTATTTGCTTAACTAAACTAGACGTTCTAGATGGTTTAGAAGAAGTGAAAATCTGTGTAGGTTACGAAGCAGCTGATTCTGGTTGTGTAGGTTCTTCTGATGCGCTTGCATTTGAAACTTTAAAACCGATCTACGAAACTATGCCAGGTTGGTCTGAGTCTACTTTCGGTGCGAAATCACTAGATCAATTGCCACAAAATGCAATTAACTACGTGAAACGTTTAGAGCAATTGATTGAATGTCCAATCGACATCATTTCAACTGGTCCAGACCGAGATGAAACAATCGTATTACGTCATCCATTCGACGCATAATGTTGTTGAATTAAGATGTAAAAGCCTCGCGAAAGCGGGGCTTTTTTATATAACGAAGAATACAACTTCAAAAAAGTTGATTAAATTTAAATGATGGAAAAATAAAGATTTTGAAAAAATAAGCATAAAAATATTGAGTCAGTCAATTTTTTGTATATATTTGACACTCTTTATAAATAACTAGAGATCATGATGAATTATAAAAAATCTTTGGCATGCTTTGCCGTAGCAGCTTCTTTATCAGGTTGTACCACGATTGCTGATCTTGCAGGTGCTGATTCTGCATCTTTGAACTTACAGGCAACACAGTCTTATAACGCAATGCTGAAAGACGCTCAGACCAAACAAGTGCTCGATACCAAGTCTGCGACTTATCAAAAAGTAAACCGTGTTTTCTGGAAAATGAAACCATTTGCAGATCAGATGAATCAAACGGGTCAGGCTTTTGATTGGAAAGTTGCCGTGATCAAGTCTAAAGAAATCAATGCCTATGTTGCACCCGGCGGGAAAGTTGTTTTCTATACAGGAATCGTCGAAACCCTCAAACTCACGGATGATGAAGTCGCAGCAATCATGGGTCACGAAATGGTTCATGCTTTAGAAGAACATGCAAAAAATAAAATTGGCGCTTCAGCACTGACCAATCTTGCGGTGAGTATCGGTTCACAATATGTAGGCAATGCTGCAGGCGGCTATGGTGCAACCTTGCTTGATTTGGGTAGTCAGTTCGGTGTGGGCTTACCGTATTCACGTAATTTGGAAAGCCGCGCGGATAAAGGTGGCCTAGTGATGATGGCAAAAGCTGGATACAACCCAGAAGCAGCGATCTCGTTGTGGAAAAAAATGAATGCAAATGACAACAGTGGCAATGATGCACTGAGCAAATTTATGTCTACACACCCAAGCAATAATGACCGTATTGCTGCTATGCAAAAAATGATGCCAGAAGCACAGCAATATTATAAAAATGCGACACCTTCGAGTGTGCGTCGTTAATATCGGCTGTTTTCAAGACTAAAGTTGCATTTTAGTACGCTATACACATTGTGTTGAGTTGCTAAAATGCAATTTGAATTAGGAAGAGAAGTGCAGGATGCAAAAGAATATTTCGACCACCATTTTTTATTCTTTATTATTTGCGATGGGGGGAGCACCTACCATTGCCATGATGATTATTCGTGCCCAAACTCAAGATCCACAATTAATTTATCAAGCCCTGATTGGGTTGTCGGTGATTATTGCCTGTATTCTTGTACCCATAGTTTTGATACAAAATGCTGTCTTATTTTTTAAGCGAAAAAATGTGCAGTTAGAAGAAAAAATTAAGCCATTAATGCATGTGTATTTGGGCTTGAATGTGGTTTGTTTAATCTATTGGTTGGTTCTTCAATTTTCAGCTTAAAAAAATTACATAAATACTATTATAAGTCGCTATAACTTCGTTTTAAGCTCCAAACCATAAGAATATAATATCCATAAATTCACTTATATTTTAATGGTCTGGAGTATCCTTAATGAAAAAAATAATTCTAACGAGCCTGTGTATGGCCGGTGTAATGACGATTTCGGGCTGTGCGACAGTGGCAGATATGGCAGGAGCGGATACTGCTACATTGAACGCGCAAGCAACACAAAGTTATAACAAAATGGTGGCGGATGCGCGTTCTAAAAATCAGTTAGATACTTCATCAAGTACGTATAAACGAATTAATTCAGTATTTCTCAAACTTCGCCCATTTGCAGACCAAATGAACCAAACGGGTCAAGCGTTCCAATGGCAATTGGCAGTCATGAAATCAGACCAAGTCAATGCCTTTGTCGCTCCAGGCGGTAAAGTTGTATTTTATACAGGTATCGTCAATAAACTAAATTTAACTGATGCAGAAATTGCGGCGGTTATGGGACATGAAATGGTCCATGCTCTTGAAGAACATGCAAAAAGCAAATTGGGTGCTCAAGCCTTAACGGATCTTGCGCTGAATATTGGTTTAAGTGCCGCAGGCAATAATGTCGGTCAATTGGGCACTGCTGCTGCGCAGTTAGGTAGTCAAATCGGTATAGGGTTACCGTATTCACGTTCTTTGGAAAGCCGTGCTGACCAAGGTGGTTTAATGTTAATGGCACGTGCAGGTTATAACCCACAAGCGGCGATTACACTTTGGGAAAAAATGAACAAGCTTGAAGGTGCGGGAGGTTCATCATTCCTGTCTACGCATCCATCAAACTCACAACGTATTGAAGCGATGCGTAAAAATCTACCTGCAGCGCAGCAGATTTATAACCAACGTCGTTAATTCATAAGAATTAATTATCCGTTTTAAAAAAGCAGGCCGTGGCCTGCTTTTTTGTATTTAATAGTTTGAAAAGTTCTTATATGGCATACCTATATCAGGCGCAATAAAAAAGGCAAAGTAAAAACTTTGCCTTTTTGCACTAGAGATCAGAAGATCTTAGTGGTGGTGACCGCCTGCACCGTGTACGTGACCGTGTTCAAGTTCTTCAGCAGAAGCCTCACGGATTTCAACGATTTCAACTTCGAAAGTTAAATCTTGACCAGCAAGTGGAAAGTTTGCATCAACAACAACGTTGTCGCCTTCAACAGCTTTAACTGTCACGATTTGAACGCCATCATCAGTTTGAGCTTGGAATTGCATACCTGGTTGGATGTTGTCCACGCCTTGGAACATTTGAGCAGGAACTTCTTGAACGAGATCAGGGTTGTATTCGCCATAACCTTCGGCAGCAGGTACAGTTACAGTGAATTTTTCACCAACTGTTTTGCCTAAAAGAGCTTTTTCAAGACCTGGAATGATGTTACCAGCGCCGTGCAAATATGCTAGTGGCTCACCTTGAGATTGGTCGAGAGTTTCACCCTCTGCATTAGTCAATGTGTAGTGGAAAGAAACCACAGAGTTATTTGCAATAGCAGTCATGTTATTGATCCATTCAATTTTTTAAGGGTTACATCATAAAGTGAAATTGCACTTTTGTAGACTAAATTTATCAAAAAAATGCAATTTTTAAATGTTTATGATGATTTTTTCATTAATCGGGGCAAATCTGTAAATTTCAATGCAATTTAATTTTAGGCGCAATTTTTCGTGTAACAAAATCTTTAGCCGTTAATAGTCCTGCATGTGCGTAGCCGTAAATTGTGGCTTGATGCATTCGATAAAGTGAAACGTACATTGATTTGGCAACAAAGCCTTGAACATTGACCTGACCTAAAAGTTCACCAACCGCTTTATGCTTGCTTAATGAGACTAGGGAGCCTTTGTCTGAAAATACGAACATTGGGAGTTGTTGACCACGGATACGCGCCTTTAAACAATCCACGAGAAATGACGCTTGTTGGCTAGCAACTTGAGCGCGTGGGCCGAGGACAGGCTCATCTGCACGCGGTTGGCAATGTGCACAATCACCAAACGCGAAAATATCTGGGTGTGCCTTAGTTTGTAATGTTGCATATACACTTAAACGCCCCATGCGGTCTTTTTCAAAGCCTTCAAGTTTAGAAATTACTTCTGGTGTTTTAATGCCTGCCGCCCAAACTTTTAGTTCGGCTTTAATTTTGCTTCCATCATTAAAATAAACATGTTCAGCATCGACTTTTTCCACACGTTTAGAGGTTAAGACCTCAATTTTCATGCGTTGTAATTGCTGCTGTGCATGCTCGGCCATTTTTTCAGGGAGTGCAGGCAGAATCCGATCAGCACCTTCAATCAAATTGATCTGTACGCTTTGAGAATGAATTTTATTTAAACCATATTTATAAAAATTATTTTTTGCTTCAACCAATTCTGCTGAAAGTTCAACACCCGTTGCACCTGCGCCAATAATGGCAATTTTCAACTCACGTGCTGTATTACTATTTTGTGCATCCAAATACAACTGTAAGAGATCTTGTTGGAAGATTTCAGCTTGTTGCAGGCTGTCCAAATAGTGACAATGTTCATACACGCCCGGCGTGTTGAAATCGTTGGAAACTGAGCCTAAAGCAAGAACAAGGGTGTCATAACTCAGTTGCAGTTGTTCTTGAGTAGGTTCATATTTACCTTGTTGGACTTTGCTAAGCTGAATGGTTTTTTCAGTAGGATGAACATTCTCAAACTTAGCCAAGACAAACTCATAATGATGCTTCGCAGCATGTGCATAGTAGTTAATTTCTTCTTCACTAACCGACATCGTCCCTGCGGCAATTTCATGTAAAAGGGGTTTCCAGACATGCGTGAGTTTCATATCTACGAGGGTAATGCGTGCTTTCTTTTTTTTCCCGAGTAAATCACCGAGTTGAGTGACCAGTTCTAAACCACCGGCACCACCACCGACAATGACAATATGGTGTAACTTGGAGTCATCAGCGTTATTCATTGAATTACCTATTTTATTATTGTTGAAAAAAAAGAAGATGGCACGAGTATGCCATCTTCTTTTTTGCACGAATAACGAATTGTCTTACAAGTTACATAATCACATCATTGACCTAGAGGGTAGGTTTTAACTTCTGCTGAATCCGTATTAAAGATGCTAAAAAGACCTTTGATCCACATCATGAAACGCTCAAAAATATTGGCTTCTTCAATTTGCACGTCATCTTCAATATCAAAGGTATTAATCAATTGGTTATTTTGATAAACCGTAACGGTCGCTAATTTCATCACTTCAGCTAAAGGCGCAGTGAGTTCTTTTTCATTTACTTCAACACTCAGTTTAGTCTGTGTTTCATGAAGTGGTTCAATGGCTTGAATTTGACCATTGCCGGTATTTAAAAGAATACGTTGCTGTGTAGGGTCAAAAGCTTTTAAATCGATGGCATAAGCTTGATCATAAAGTGAAGTTGTAATCAGTTTAGGTTGTTGAGTTTCTACCTTAAATATTTTCAAGGTTGATTTAACCACAGGTAATTCTGCAATTAATTGCTTATCTTTGATTGCAACTTCATTACGTGTATAGGTATAAGCCAAGTTCATGAGGTTGTGTGCTACTTCTGCACGTTTTAATCCACTTTTTGCCCCTAATACCACAACAATCAAACGACGTTCTGGCGCGTCAGGATTCGCGATCAAACGGTTGGCTGTTAAAGCTAAATTATAACCTGCAGCTTTAGTAAAACCTGTTTTTAAGCCATCAACGGTGGGATCTTGTTTTAATAAGATATTGGTTGCACGGTGGAAGCGTTGGTTATAACTAAAACTTTGTTGTTTAGAATAATTTAAATAATCAGGTGTTTCGGTAACAAGTGCTTGCCCTAAACGTGCAAGGTCAGCCGCCGATGAATAATGTTCTGGCATGGTAATACCGGCTGGATTTTGAAAATTGGTATCATTCATGCCCAAAGCTTTAGCTTCTTTGTTCATGCGTTCAATAAATTTTGGAATATCACCAGAAATGCGTTCAGCTAAAGTCACAGCGGCATCATTGGCAGACATGACCACAAGACCTGCTAAAAGCTGATCAACTGAAATTTGTTCGCCTGCTTTGAGATACATTTGTGATTCATCCCATTGAACCACTTGTACAACTGGGGTTGCGGTTAGGATTTCATTTTTCTTTAAATGACCTGCTTTAATTTCCTTTAGAGCAATATAAGCCACCATCATTTTGGTAAGCGAAGCAGGGGCACGCTGAACATGGCTATTATGTTCTGCAATCACCTGACCCGACTGAGGGTCTAAAATGGTCCAAGCTTCAGCTTCAACAGTTTCAGGGACAATATTTAAAAGGGCAGCATTTGCTATCGTGGAGCATAGAAAACTAAGCAGCGCGATGAGGTAGATCACGTGTTTCAATGAGGTTCCTTAACCAACCATTCCGTTGGTGGTAAAACGAAAAAATTTTTAGGCATGCTATGCCTTTTTTTTTCTGCTGACTAGTCATAATTGTAGACAATTGCGACAGTTCCGCATTCAGTTGTAAAAAATGTTAATCTAATTGATAAGTTATCTTTTACTAATTTTATATCGCCCATTATGTTGCATTATCAAATCGAATTTGACGATTATCGTCAGCATCTAGTCCATGTCACTGCACGTTTCTTGGCAAATCCAACACAGGTGCTTTCTTTACCAACTTGGATTCCCGGAAGTTACTTAATCCGAGAATTTTCGAAGCATATCGAAGCTGTTCGAGCTTATGATGAAGATGGGCGTTTGTTACAAATAGAGAAATTTGAAAAAAATAAATGGCGCTTATTTAATACAGATCATGAGTTGATCACGGTTGAATATGATGTATATGCCTTCGATTTGTCAGTCCGTGGTGCTTATGTTGATCAAAGCCGTTTATACGTCAATCCAGCTTGCGCATGTTTAGGTTTAGTTGACCAAGAACATACAGCCATTGAGGTTGAAGTATTCTTGCCACCCGAGTTAAAGCATTTCCAACTTGCGACAGGATTAAAGTCAAAAAGTTTAGTGAAAGGTCGTTATACCTTATATGCAGATAACTATGCTCAGTTGATTGATGCACCGTTTGAATTGGCGGAACAAACCCGTTTCAGTTTTGAAGCCAACGGCATTCCACACGAATTTGTGGTTTCGGGCAAACATGCTATGAACGCGCAGCGTATGCAGCAAGACATCGAAAAAATTTGTTCGACAGAAATTTCCATGTTTGGTTCAGCACCATTTAAAGACTATACCTTTATGACCATGGCAACGGCGAATAGCTATGGTGGTTTGGAACATCCAAACAGTACGAGTTTAATTAGCCCGCGTGATGATTTACCAAAAGCCAATGAACCTGTAGAGCCTTCGGCAGATTATCAACGTTTCTTAGGTTTATGCAGCCATGAATATTTCCATTCATGGTTAGTAAAATTTATCCGTCCAGAAAACTTTGTGAATTATGATTTGAACAAAGAAGGCTACACTTCTTTGCTTTGGATTTTTGAAGGTTTTACATCGTATTATGATGATTTGATTTTACTGCGTAGCGGTGTGATTAATCAGGATTCTTATATCAAGCTTTTAAAAGCACAAATTGATCGCTATTTGCAAAATCCGGGTCGTGAAATTCAAACCGTTGCTGAATCAAGCTTTGATGCATGGGTGAAATTCTACCGTCAGGATGAAAACTCAAATAATGCAGGTACCAGTTACTATAATAAAGGCTGCCTCGTGGCGCTGTGTTTAGATCTTGGCTTACGCCTACGTGGTTCAAGTCTTGATGCCTTAATGCGTAAGCTATATGAAAACGCACAAAACGGCATTCAAGTGAATGAACGGACTATTTTCAATTTATGCAATGAATTGACGGGTGATGATTGGTTAGAACAAATCAATCATTTGATTAATACTACGGATGAATTGCCGTTAGACCAATTATTCCCTGAGTTTGGCTTGAGCTATACGCTTAAAAATGACAAATCATTGCCATTTGGTCTAAAACTTGCTGATAAGCCTGAAGGAATGTTGGTTCAGTCCGCTCGCCGTGATGGTGCAGCTGCAAAAGCTGGCTTGTCTGCGAACGATGTGATTATTGCAATTGATGGTCTAAAAGCGACGGTTAAATTGGCAGAAAAATATGCCAAGCAAGACGGAACTTATACCGTACTAGCATTCCGCCGTGATGAGCTGATGAGCTTTGAAGTGAAGGCGGCAGGTTCAGAATTAACTGAAGTTGAACTTAAAGTGGAAGATCAGGCTAAAGCTGAGAAGTGGTTGAAGGCCTAATTTAAGCTAAAAATTGAATGACTGGAAAAAGGATGCTGAGGCATCCTTTTTTTGCCCAGCATTGAGTGCATTGCTTGTGAATGATGCACAGTTTTGTTGCGCCAATTAAGGATATACATTAAAAAATATATGCATTTTGCACATAAAATGAATGAAAAATAATGCAATTTAGCCCTTATTAAACTCGGCACAGCTTTTGCAATTGAGGCGTATTCCTTAATGAATCATTTGCAGGGTGTGCTTATGAATGAACATGATGAAAGTCCGCTGACCGAAACACCAGATACGCAGCGTAAAGGGTTCTTGCCTATCGCTTTGGTACTGTTCAGTTTTACGTTTTTTACGGGAACGATGTTTGCTGGCGGCAAAATTGGTGTCGCTTTTGAGTTTATCGATATTCTTTGGATTACTGCGATTGGTAATTTACTGCTGGCGCTGTATGCCGCATCACTGGGTCTAATTTCTGCTCGCAGCGGACTAAATACCGTACTTATGGGGCGTTTCTGCTTTGGCAATTTAGGCAGTAAATTGTCCGACTTTTTATTGGGCTTTGCGGAGCTGGGCTGGTTTGCATGGGGCACAGCAACTTTAGCTATTTCCTTAGCCAAGATTATTCATTTGCCAGAAGCATGGAATATTCCACTGATGGTGATGTTTGGCTTGGGCTTTTCTATTACTGCGCTGATTGGCTTTAAAGGCTTGGAATATCTTTCTCGAGTATCTATTCCCTTAATGTTCCTTTTATTGTTGGGTTCAATTTACCTAGCAACCAAAGAAATTGGCGGCTGGGAAGGTTTAAACAGTGTTCAACCGATGGAAAGCCTGACTTATGCGACAGCAATTACCATGGTTTTTGGCACTTTTGCTAGTGGTGCAACACAAATCACCAATTGGACACGTATGGCGAAAAGTAGCCGAGTAGCTGTTTGGGCCTGCCTGATTAGTTTTGTTATTGGCAATGGCCTAATGGTGCTAGCTGGGGCATGGATGGCAATTGTTTATCAGCAATCAGATATTGTGGAAGTGCTTATTTTGCAGGGCTTATCCCTAGCAGCCATTATTATGCTGTGTCTGAACCTCTGGACGATTCAAGGGCCAACGATTTACAACGTCTCTGCAGCAGCATGCCATTTGGTACGCAGTGAACGTCGTAAAACCATGGTTATGATTTCTGCTGTGGTCGGCATCATTCTCGCGGTGATGGGTATGTATGAGCTGCTGATTCCATTTTTATTACTGCTGGGTGCAATTATTCCGCCTGTGGGTGGCGTAATTATGGCGGACTATTGGGTGCGCTATAAGGGAAAATATCCACGTTTGGCAGAAGCTCAATTGCCTAACTTTAATTGGATTGGACTGATTGCTTACAGCTTGGGTGCAGTTTGCGCGTATACATCGCCTTGGATTGCGCCACTTGTTGGTATAGCAGTGGCATTTATATGCTATTCCGTACTGAATGCGCTCTTTCCAGTTAAGCAGGCTGTATTACAGCAGGCGGCGGAGTAAGCCATGAGCATGAGTGTGCAAGATGTGCTTAATCTGCCAGCCCTGTATGAAATGAAACTGCGGGCAGGGCAAAGCAATGTGCATAAAACCGTACGCTGGTTTTATGTTGCGGAAAATGAAAGTATTGCAGACTGGATTGAAAGTGGTGAGCTGGTTTTTGTCACAGGCATTAATTATGTGCGAGATGAAAACAACTTGCTGGCTTTGCTGGAACAGGCTTCACAGCGTAATGTTTCAGGCTTAGTGGTCATGACTGGTGCAGAGTTTATTCATGTAATTCCGCCTAGCGTGATTCAGCGCGCTGAAGAATTGCAGCTGCCTTTAATTGAACAGCCGTACAGCCTGAAAATGATTGAAGTCACGCATATCATTGGCACACGCTTAGTTCAGCTTTCTCAAGTAAAAAAATCTGCGCAGGATGTACTGACACAGCTATTAATGGGGGATTATCCCTCTTTAGAAACCATACAGCTGAGAGCCAAATATTTGGATCTGCCTGTGCTGGGTCGGCATGCTATTGCAGTCTTTAAATTAGGCAATATGCAAGCTTTGTTTCAAGGCGGTGAACAATCTCTGGAATCTCAGCTGTATCAGCGGAAGCAGCAGTGTTATGAGCAACTGGACAGTTGGTGCAAGCAGCATCAGCAGGTTTTTCCCGTTATCCGGCAAGGCGATCAATTTACTGCAGTACTGTCTTTAGAACATGACAGCCTTGAAGATTGGATGAAAGCATTATCCAGCCTCATTGAACATTTGAACACTTTAGATGCTGAGCTAAAAGTTTTTGCAGGACTGTCCAATCAAGTCAATTCCGCCGTCGCTTTTCAGCGCGGTTTTTGGGAAGCCTCGCAGGCGCAGGATATTGCTTTAGATGTGCAGGCAGAAAATGGTATTTGTCTCTACAAAAATTTAGGCATTTTGAAATTGCTCAAAGCCATTCCAAATAAATCAGTCATTCAGCAATTTATGCAGGAAACCATAGGCATGTTGCTGCTCAGTGACAAAAAACATCCTTATCTGCTGCTGGAAACCTTGGATGCCGTACTGAAAGAAAATGGCAACTTGAATGCATCTGCACAGCGTCTAGGCATTCACCGCAACACTTTAAATCAGCGCATTCAAAAAATTGAAGCACTAACAGGTCAGGCCATTAGCCATGCCAATTTTAGGCTGAATGCATCTGTTGCTTTGCTGATTTGGCACATGACCCACTAATTTATATAGATTGAAATAGGAAATACAGAGATGAATACAGCAAGCGCGAAAGTGATTAATGCAAAATTACGCCATAAAGAGGGATTGTATACAGTTGCCTATAGCAATGGAAAATTTGACCGTATTGAATTGCAAGATGGTGTGCTTCAAAGCAATGACAATCCAAACGGAGAATTTTCACAAATTATTGATGCCAAACAGCAGCTGCTTATGGCGCCAATGATTGATCCGCATATTCATCTTGATGCCGTACTGACAGCGGGTGAGCCTGAATGGAATATGTCGGGTACGCTGTTTGAAGGCATTGAGCGCTGGGGGCAACGTAAAGAAACTATTACTTTTGAAGATACTAAACTTCGTGCGAAAAAAACCGTGGATATGCTGGTGGCGCACGGTATACAGCATGTGCGGACTCATGTGGATGTTACAGATCCTGCGCTTACTGCACTGCACGCGATGCTAGAAGTGAAAGACGAAATTAAATCTAAAGTAAATCTGCAGATTGTGGCTTTTCCGCAAGAAGGAATTGAATCTTATAAAAATGGCCGCGGCTTGATGGAAGAAGCAATCAAGCTGGGTGCAGATGTGGTTGGCGGTATTCCGCACTTTGAATATACCCGTGAAAAAGGGGTGAGCTCAGTACATTTTCTGATGGATTTAGCTGAAAAATATGATCGTTTAGTCGATGTACATTGTGATGAAATTGATGATCCTGCATCGCGTTTTTTAGAAGTACTTGCTGATGAAGCGCGTGTACGCGGCATGGGGGAGCGTGTCACAGCCAGCCACACTACGGCTATGGGATCTTATGATAATGCGTATTGCTATAAGTTATTCCGCTTGCTAAAACGCTCGAAGATTAATTTTATTTCCTGCCCAACTGAAAGTATTCATTTGCAGGGCCGTTTTGATACTTATCCTAAACGCCGTGGATTAACCCGAGTTGCAGAAATTGACCGTGCAGGTATGAATATTAGTTTTGCTCAGGATTCAATTCGTGACCCGTGGTATCCAGTAGGCAATGGCAATATTCTGCGCATTTTGGATGCGGGTCTGCACATTTGCCATATGCTGGGCTATGAAGATTTACAGCGCTGCTTAGATTTTGTATCGGACAATTCTGCGAAAACACTGTGCTTGGGTAATCAATACGGGATAGAAGTTGGCCGCCCTGCAAGTTTTATTATTTTGCCGGGGCAGAATGATTATGATGTTGTCGCCAATCAAGCCAAAGCGGTGTTAAGTGTGCGGAATGGTAAAGTGATTATGCGCCGTGAAGAAGAGCAGGTACGTCTAATAGGAAATGGAAACTTCGCGAAAACAGCATAATTTGCATAAGCTATAAAAACGATGTAAAACCCATGCTTGGTATGGGTTTTATTCTAAAGATATGTATTTTTGGCAAACATGTATTATTGAAGAATCTGCATGCCTAAATTCAGTATTGAAATCATGTCGGCAATCCCTAAACTCTAAAAAGTCTATAGCATTCCATGGATAAAAATATTCTAGATAGTTTATATAGTTTTGAAGTAGTTCCCAGCTCTTATGATCAATTTTTCCTTCAAAAAGAATTTGTAATTGTTGTGCTTTTGTTCGTAAAGGAACAGCTATCTGAACCAGTTCGGAATAAATAGATTTATATTCATCCTCAGTTGTATGAATGGAGAAGCCATAAGCTAATTTGTAAATTTCTGAAGTAAATTTACTATGTAGATCCCAAACATCGGAAATCAATTTTGAAATTAAAGATAAATTATGTTGTTGTTTCCAATTCAAAACGAGTATTGCTGCAGTAACAGCGGCAAAAGTTGTAGCACTTGATGCTAAAAGAGAACTTATAAAATTTAAGTGTTCATAGTTTTTACTAAGATTAAAAAGTTTGTTACCGAAAGAAAAGTATAAATAAATAATGAATGAAGATGAAAGCGAATATTAAAAAAATTAAAATATGTGTATCGAGAATTATTTTAAAGATGCCGAATTTAATTTTTGAAAACATATTTTATAAATTACAATAGGTTGTTTTTCTTAGAGTGGCGCAAAAGTAAGAATAGTTCAATAGTTATGCATAAGGTATTCATTTAATATATTAATTTTTTAACAGCAGAACAATTATTCAGATGACCAATTTAATTGTTTAGTCTAGTAGTGCACTATTACCTATACTATTAATTAAAGCCCACATGCGTGAGCTTTAATTTCTACCGAATAAAATCTTTAATTAATAGATAACAGCTTTTTTTGCATGACATTTATAAAAGCTTAGTTCTTGGGATTTTGCCCTCAAATCTTCTGCAAGTTGTTGAGTCACGATTTGTTCAATATGCTGAGCATTTAATTTTGGCTTGATATATGCAGCTTCAGTAATCTGCCCAATAGTTTTACGTTGTATTAATTCGAGATCTAAATAATTTTGAATAATTTCATCTTTTTCAGAATATTCACGACAAATTGAAATCACAATACGACCGGTTTGGATTGATTCGGATAACATCGTTGCACTATCTTCAGTAACAAAAATATATTCACTTCGCTTTAACACATCGCAAATAGAAGTTTTAGAATAAGTATTCACAAGCTCAATATTTTTATCTTTTAACATTTGAATCACATGTTCTGATAACGCAGGTGTTCTACGAGAACATACGACTGACGCCTGAATTTGATGGTGATCTGCGAATTGAACAAATTGCTGAATCATCTCTTCAAAGTCTTGATGGGTAAAAGGGTACTCTTTTGTCGGTCCACCAATTAACAGGCATGCTTCATGATTCGACGGAATATGCGCTAAGCGAGTAATTTTAGAAGGTACAGCACCTGTAGGAATAATGATTTGTCTACCAGAATGATCTTCTGGAATCGTCGTAATAGTCCAATCAATAAGTCGCCAATTAAATTTACGTGTACCGCCTGCATAAATAAGTGGGATATTGAAACGTTGAGATAAATAAGCGGCATAAATTAAATTAGGCATACCTGAACAGACGATAACGTCGGTATGCTCTAAATTTCTTGGCAAGAATTTAAAGTATAAGCGCCCGAGTGTGCGAAATAAATTCGGGAAATGAGACAGTTTCTTAAAAACGCTCACTGTACGCTTAGGTAAAGTAGGAATTGCAAACTGCTCAGATTGTAGATAAAAGCGCTTCTCAATCATTTCACTAACAGCGAGAGCAGGATTTAAATGTCCAATTCGGTTGTCATGAATAATTAATACTTTGCTTCTATTGTGTGTAGATGTGCTGCTCATTTTTGAAGTTCAAATAATCAACGTTTATATTGTTATAACTTATTATAGTGTCGAAATATGAAAATAATCTTAAATAATTGTTAGGTTTATAAAAAAATGTAAAGGCCTACGTAGATTGTAGGCCATTTTTGAAGCTTTTTATCAACGTCCGTTACGACCGCGGCCACGAGGGGCTTTAGTATTCGGACGAGTTGTACCATTGGTACGGCGTTTTGGTTTTTCGCTCTCATCCATTTGCCAGATACGTTTTGTACCAGACTTTTTCACTGAGCCATCTTTATTCTTACGAACCATTGGCTTACCACCTGTACCGCCTGGTTTTTTCACATAAGAGCGCGAACGGTAAGGTTCTTCTGCAGGTACGTTTTGAAAGTCAGGGTACAGTAAAGGCTCAATTTCTTTGGTTTCACCTGGTTCTAAAGCCAATTGAACTAAATCGATTGCACCAATACGTGTACGAATTAAACGTAAAGTCGGGAAACCCACTGCTGAAGTCATACGACGAACTTGGCGGTTACGGCCTTCACAAATTTGGATTTCAACCCAAGAGGTTGGAATGTTTGCACGGAAACGTACAGGAGGATCACGTTCCCATAACCATTCAGGTTGTTGAACTTTGATGGCCTTGGCTGGCAAAGTCATACCGTCTTTCAGCTCAACGCCTTTACGCAATTGTTCAAGCGCATCTTCTGTGATGTCACCATCGACTTGCACTAAGTAGGTTTTGAACTTTTTATTTTCAGGGTTGGTAATGTACTGATTTAAACCACCATGATCAGTTAAAAATACCAAACCTTCAGAGTCCATATCTAAACGACCTGCAATACGTAGACTAGGATCGTCCACGAAGTCAGATATGGTCATATGCGCTTCGTCTTTACGGAATTGGGAGAGCACGTCATATGGCTTGTTTAAGATGACGATTTTCATAGGAAATAACTTCTATTAAATACAATAATTCAAATTGGTTAAGATTTATTCAATAGGGAAATGCAGCTATTTCCCATCTAAATCTCAAAAAAGGTAGATTTGCTTTAGAGTATTATGCGTGAAGCGCAATTAAAAGTCTTATCAAACAGCAATTATTTTTTCACTCGCTTCTCAGGGAGGATCATAAAAATGGGTTATCAGAAGATCGTCGTTCCAGTGGATGGGATAAAAATTACAGTAAATTCAGACTTATCATTCAATGTTCCCAATAATCCAATTATTCCGTTTATTAAAGGCGATGGTATAGGTGTTGATATCACGCCCGTGATGAAAACCGTGGTGAATGCCGCAGTACAAAAAGCTTATGGTGGAAAACGTGCCATAGAATGGATGGAAGTCTATTGTGGTGAAAAAGCCAATAAAATTTATGGCACCTATATGCCCGAAGAAACCTTTGAGGCTTTACGCGAATTTGTGGTTTCAATTAAAGGGCCGTTAACGACGCCTGTCGGTGGTGGCATTCGTTCGCTAAATGTTGCACTACGTCAAGAATTAGATCTCTACGTCTGTGTGCGCCCAGTACGTTGGTTTAAGGGCGTTCCTTCACCTGTTCAGCATCCTGAACGTACAGACATGGTGATCTTCCGAGAGAACTCAGAAGATATATACGCTGGGATCGAATGGAAAGCAGATTCACCTGAAGCCAAGAAAATGATCAAATTTCTTAAAGAGGAAATGGGCGTCACCAAGATTCGCTTTGAGGAAAATTGCGGTATCGGTATTAAGCCTGTATCTAAAGAAGGTTCTCAGCGTTTGGTGCGTAAAGCCATTCAATTTGCCATTGATAATGATAAGCCGAATGTCACTTTGGTGCACAAAGGTAATATAATGAAATATACCGAAGGGGCGTTTAAAGAGTGGGGTTATGAAGTCGCACTTGAGCGCTTTGGTGGTGAATTGCTAGATGGTGGTCCTTGGGTCAAAATAAAAAATCCGAAAACTGGCAAAGAGATCGTGATTAAAGATGTGATCGCGGACGCTTTTTTACAGCAGATTCTCATGCGTCCGACCGATTATTCAGTTATTGCTACCCTGAATTTAAACGGTGACTATATTTCGGATGCCTTGGCGGCTGAAGTTGGCGGCATTGGTATTGCACCGGGTGCCAATATTGGTGGCGCGGTACAAGTATATGAAGCGACACATGGCACTGCGCCTAAATATGCGGGTCAAGACAAAGTAAACCCGGGGTCTATTATTTTGTCTGCAGAAATGATGCTGCGAAATATGGGCTGGACAGAAGCGGCAGATCTAATTATTAAAGGTATTGCGGGTGCGATTGAAGCCAAAACGGTGACCTATGATTTTGAACGACTCATGCAAGGTGCAAAACTATTACGTTGTTCGGAGTTTG
This sequence comes from Acinetobacter sp. YH12049, assembly GCF_013419875.1. Classification (NCBI taxonomy): domain Bacteria; kingdom Pseudomonadati; phylum Pseudomonadota; class Gammaproteobacteria; order Moraxellales; family Moraxellaceae; genus Acinetobacter; species Acinetobacter sp. YH12049. Next base: position 60,115 of record NZ_VOZH01000022.1, read on the forward strand.
GACAAGCCATCATTGAGCATATGGACTAACTTTATTTGCCAATCTAGGTGTAAAAAATGCTAGGTGAAAAAAGGACTGAATGATTCAATTCTTTTTTAGGACTAAACATTAAAAACACAGAATCATAGCTTCTCAATACCATTCAAAAAACAGCACTCAAAAGGTGACTTCACGCAATCAATCAGATGGTCTGGCATGCTTGTCATGTTACTAAAAGTTTAAAACCGCACTATTCGAGTGAACTTAAGTAATGCAGAAAATAGAGGGGGATTGATTTCAAATTAATTATTCTCCAGAAATTTTACAATGACGTAATTCGAAACATTTATCGGGTTGGTTCCATGAAAATTAGCGGTACATTGGTTGTTGTCCTTGAGTAGATGTACATCTAGTAACAGTACATTGTGACACTTATGATGATAAGGAGAAATGAAATGTCTCGTAAACAGCATCAACAAAACCAACAATCTGATCAACAACAGCAGCAAAATGATCAGCAACAGCAACAAGACCAAAAGAAACAGAAACAACAGCCACATCAACGAAATCAGCGTCAACAACATCATTAATAGGCTAAAGACTTTGTGAGTCAAAGTTCATTTGGTCAAACGATTTTCTAATTGATCGAAATTTAAGTTTTATACGTAGACGAGAAGGAGATGAATTTGTCTAAGAAAACCAAATCACTTAAAAAGGAAATTAAAGCGAGGTTGAACAAAATTTCAAAGCATAATTCTGCTCTGAAAAAATTAAAGAAAAAGCTAAAAAAAGCTTAGCCCATTCACGATTTATCAAAATGAAAAGACCTATTTATATAGGTCTTTTCTTTGTATGCATGACTTTTGTATGTGTGATTGATGATGCAGTTGAATGTCTTGTGATCTACCTAGACGGGATTTTTGCTCAATTTTGCTGTGCGAGTGAACCAAAAGAGTTGCATTGTTCCAATGCCGAGTACGCATGCGGCCAAAATAAATTGTTGTGAATAATCAATACCAATTCGCTGTAAAAAACTAAAGCTTAAACCACCGATCAATTGAATTGATGCAAAGCACAGGGTTGCAATACTCCAGAGCTTTTTATAGGCGCTACCATAGATTTGCAAAATGGTATAAGAGGTGAGAAAAACCACTGCCGGATTGAGCAAGCCTGTCGCAAAAGAAGACAAAAAAGTAAAAAGTGGATGGATATTAATAATCGCTATAAAAATCGCCAAGACATAGTTGCTATATAAAATTTTAAGAGCGCTAATATTTCCCATTTTTTGCGCTAAGCAGTAAGCGGCAAAGGCCCCTAAAGCACTTCCTAGACCGTATAAAATCCAATTGAAATTGATCCCGATCGGGCTCCGGTGTAGGGTGTGAGTCAAATAGTCAATCCAAAATAATGAATGGGGCACGTAAGCAAATGCACTGGTGCTATACACGATTAAGAGACAATAGAAAATTCCGTCGACTTTGTGTTCTACTGCTGGAACCGCGGTGAGTGTTGTGAGCTGTGTTTTAAAACTCTTCAAAAGCACGCTGAGTAACATACAAATCAGGGCTGAAAAAGAAAACAAAATCAACCAAGCCCACATTGTCGAAATTTGTTGGATGTAGGGCAAAAAAAGCGTTGCCATTAACACCCCCAAGCCAATACCGCTAAAACCAATAAAGTTGATTTTAAAGCGGTCTTGAAGCTGTGAACATTGGGCCACGACACTTGGGGAGAGGATCATTAGTAAGCCGCCACTGATCCCTGAAATTACGCGCCAAGTGCTGTACCAAATTTCTGAAAAACCTGAAAATGCGCAACTGAGTAAACTGAGTGTTCCTGCAATAGCTGCAAGTTGGATATAGCTCACCATACTTTTATTTTGGGGTAATTTCATGGCCCAAAATGCACCGATTAAGTAGCCGAGCAAATTGGCACTGCCTAAGATGCTGGCAAAACTTGGGCTCCAACCAAATGCTTCACGGGTTGAAGGGAGGAGTGCGGTATAGGAAAAACGTAAGATCCCGATGCCTAGGCACATGCTTAGACAGAGAAATAAGCTCAGTTTAATTTTGTTTGAGAACATCCTGTACTCATGTATTTTTATGATTGGTTAAAAAATAACATAAATAGGCTGTAGAAAAATCAACAGATCTTAAAGTTTTGACTAAGGTCTAAGCTAAAAATTAATTGTTAAAAACTTAACGATTCAAAAAGATAGCTGTGGTGTGAGTACAGTAAGATATCAAATTTAAAGATACGGTAATAAAAAAAACCGTACATGGCGTACGGTTTTCTTATTTTTAAATCAATTATGAATTAACGCATTTTCGCCAAGAAACGACCTAAACGAGTCAGTGCTTCACGTAGTTCATTTTCAGCAGGCAAGAACACCACACGGAAGTGATCTGGTGTCGGCCAGTTAAAGCCCGTACCTTGAACCAAAAGTACTTTTTCAGCACGGAGGAAATCCAACATGAATTTCTCATCGTCTTGAATTGGGTAAATTTCAGGGTCCAGTTTAGGGAAGCAGTACATAGCACCCTCTGGTTTCACACAAGACACACCCGGAATATCATTCAACATTTCCCAAGCAATGTTGTGTTGTTCATATAAACGTCCGCCTGGACGGATTAAATCATTAATCGATTGATAACCGCCTAAAGCTGTTTGAATCGCATATTGCGCTTGGTGGTTGGCACATAGACGCATTGAAGCCAACATATCTAAACCCTCAATGTAGTCTAGCGCACGTGATTTATCGCCTGTAATTGCCATCCAGCCTGAACGGTAACCTGCAATTCGATACGCTTTAGATAAGCCATTGAATGAAATACATAGCTGATCGCCTGCTAAAGATGCAACAGAGACATGCTCAATGCCGTCATAAACGATCTTGTCGTAAATCTCATCAGCAAATAAAATTAAGTCGTATTTCTTCGCAAGAGCCACAATTTGCTCGAGCACATGACGTGGGTAAACCGCACCTGTTGGGTTGTTCGGGTTAATCACCACGATACCGCGAGTATTCGGTGTGATTTTACTTTCCATATCAGCAATATCTGGATACCAGAAATTCTCTTCATCACATTTATAGTGAATAGCTGTACCGCCAGAAAGGTTAACTGCCGCTGTCCAAAGCGGATAATCCGGCATTGGCACCAGCATTTCGTCGCCATCATCGAGCAAACCTTGCATCGCCATCACGATCAGTTCAGATACGCCATTGCCGACATACACGTCATTGACGTGCATATTTAAGATACCTTTTTGTTGATAATACTGACAAATCGCTTTACGCGCAGGGAAGATGCCTTTTGAGTCGGTATAACCAATTGCGTTTGGCAGGTTTAATGCCACGTCGTTAATAATTTCTTGAGGCGCTTCAAAACCAAAAGGTGCGGGGTTACCAATATTTAATTTAATAATTTTATGGCCTGCCTCCTCCATCTCATTGGCCGCTCGCAACACTGGTCCGCGAATGTCGTAGCAAACATGCTCGAGCTTAGACGATTTCTTAATTTCGCGTGGGGTGTTAAACGTATTCGGCATTTTTATATTCTCGGAAAGAGTGGAGGTCACTTTTGCATAACGGTATAAATAGCTTTTAAATGTCTCGGTCGTTACTAAATCGAGATGATGTTCGTCTCTGAGTAAAGCAACTATTTTTTCATGCGTAAACCCTGCCTGTTGATATTGTTTGATCACGGGCAGCAGATTTTTAAAAATTACGCTCTTTTTCTGCGACATTTTTTAATCCTGAGCAAGAGTAGCGCTAAGATTATCACTAAAGTTGCTCACAAAAAAGCATTTAATTTGGCATTTTGCTTACCATTGATTTAGATTTGCTTACCTTTTGCTTTTTTGGTCATTATATAGATTTTGTAAATTGTTGAATAAAGACTAGAAATTTAAGAATGAATGACGTAAATATAGGATTATCCTATTTTAAATACCACGATATAAAGGGACGTCATCATGGGAAAACTCAATAAAACAGAAAGAGAATGGCAAAGAGAATTGTCACCAGAAGAGTTTCGCATAACGCGTCAGAAAGGCACGGAGCAAGCTTTCACTGGAAAATATTGGAATACTAAACAAGCTGGTACTTATGTATGCCGTTGTTGCGGGGAACCGCTTTTTTCTTCTGAAACAAAATACGATAGCGGTTGTGGTTGGCCGAGCTTTTATAAGCCGATTGAACCTGCTGCGGTGGAAGAAAATGTAGATACGACACACGGTATGGTCAGGACAGAAATTGTTTGTCATCATTGTGACGCACATTTAGGGCATGTTTTTGCTGATGGCCCACAGCCGACTGGATTACGTTATTGTATTAATTCGGCATCCTTAGAATTAGAAACAAAAGAAAAAAATGATGAGGAAACTTATCCATGACAACTATTCACCAGTTTGAAGCAGAATTACTGGACGGAAGTAATAAATCCTTTGCAGATTATGAAGGTAAGGTTTTATTAATTGTAAATACCGCCAGCAAATGTGGGTTCACTCCTCAATTTGCAGGTTTGGAGAAAATTTACGAACAATATAAAGATCAAGGTTTGGAGGTTTTAGGCTTTCCATGCAACCAATTTGGTGGACAAGATCCGGGCTCGAATGATCAAATTGGCGCGTTTTGTCAAAAAAACTATGGCGTATCTTTCCCGATGTTTGCCAAAGTAAATGTAAAAGGCCCTGAAGCGCATGTGATTTTCCGTTATTTAACCAATAACTCGAAAGGCGTATTGGGAAATGGCATTAAGTGGAATTTTACGAAGTTTTTAATAGGGAAAAATGGTCAGGTCTTGAACCGCTATGCACCCACGACAAAGCCTGAAACCTTGAATGAAGATATTGAAAAAGCTTTGGCTCAGTCTAAATGATGTGAATCATTGGTGGAACTGAGGTTGATATAAAGGCGCGAAAGCGTCTTTATTTTTTTGGATGTTTTATACTGACGGCTCTTTATTTGAAGGTCATAACATTGTTTAAGCAGATGGTTAAACGTCGAATTTGTGTTTTAACGGTTTTTTTACCTATATGTGTGGGTACAGCTTGGGCAGATAGCAATTTGAACGCTTCTGAATCTGCAGAAACTTCTGTTGATGTCAGCAATCTAGACCGCACGACAGATGCTCAGGTCAATGCATTATTGCAATTATTAAAAACACCTGTAGAAGAATACCAACCTACGCGTGTTGCCGATGTAATTGATCCACATGTCAAACCGAAAATGTATGAAGTCTCTTGGGTAAATGCACCGCAATATGTGCTGTCTACGTCTGAGATGAAAGCGTATAAGCATCCTGTCAAACTACAGCTCACTGTGATTGCTACAACAGGCTATATTGGTAGCTCAAAACTCATTGCAAGTTCAGGCTCTAAAAGCTTTGATCAAAAAGTACAAAAATCCCTATTGGTTGCGCGACTTGAACCCATTCCGATGGTCGATAAAAATCTCAGTTATACCGTTGAACATGAATTTGCTATTCATCCACCTCAATAAGCCTGTAGTAGAAGGCATATGTTAATCATTGTCTTAAGCTCCGAGAATGATTTGTCATTGTTTGGGTTTTCATCTGATAGATGAAGCTTGAAAATTGGTTTCATGAGTGGAAATTAAATTACTTAATCCTTGTGTATTTGATGAATGAAATCGCTCTTCGGCAATCAGGTGGGTGTAATTCATTAAGTTGAGCTTAATAAAAAATTACAATTAAAAAATAAAAAGTAATAAATAAAAAGCATCGTAAAAGATGAAATGAAAGAATAAATGCTAATCATTATATTTATTATGTGTGCGTATTTTCTAGGATTACTCTCCCAATGTTAAAAATGAAGCAGCTCTGTGTGATGATGGCGTGTGCTACACAAGGGTTCACATATGTTTATGCGAATGAAGTCGCTGAAATGGAACATCCCGCTGCCAATATCGATAGTACTGAAGTTCAAACGCTAGAAGCCATTAATGTGGTCGTGAGTGCGGATGCTTCTGCAAATGGCTTGATGAAGCCTTATGCAGGGGGGCAAGTCGCGACAGGTGGTAAAGTGGGCATTTTCGGTAATCAGAAAAATTTAGAAACACCATTTAATATCACCAGTTATACCCAGCAATATATTCAAGACCGCCAAGCGAAAAGCGTTGGGGATGTGCTACAAGCAGATGCTGGTGTGCGTACCGCCAAAGGTTATGGGAACTTTCAAGAAGCCTATTTTATTCGTGGTTTTGCACTGGCATCAGATGATACGGCATATAACGGCTTGTATGGCATATTGCCGCGCCAATATATTCCAACAGAACTGTTTGAGCGGGTAGAAGTCTTCAAAGGTGCTTCGGCATTTTTAAATGGTGCAATCCCGGGAGGAACAGGAATTGGTGGTTCAATTAACTTGCTTCCGAAACGAGCCAGTAATGATCCCTTAACACGTGTGACGGTGGGGACAAACTTCAATGGTGCCTATGTGGCATCGGATGTATCACGTCGCTTTGGGACAGATGATCAATTTGGGGTGCGGGTCAATACCGCTTACCATGATGGCGGAACCGAGATTGATCAAGAAAAGAAAACACTTGGATTGGCTTTGATTGCTGCGGACTACAAAGGAGAGCGTCTCCGCCTATCTGGTGATTTGGGATATAACAATAACCGCCTTTCAGAAAATCGACCAAGTTTACGTTTAACCAATGCGGTTACACAGCTTCCGAGTGCTGCTTGTATCTTGATTGATATAGTGATTAGCTACCACTATACGCAAATTGTAGAGTTTGGAGTGCTGCTAAAATCTTAAATTTGAACCTGAGATAAAACCTACAATTTGCCCTTATCCCTCATACAACT